>JALOOO010000008.1 GCA_025454375.1 Leptolyngbya sp. Prado105
GATCGCGCAGGGTCGAGGTTCGGTGTTCGCCCGGTTTGCGATTGATGGAAATGGATGGGAGGATAGCTGCTATCGAACCCTACCAAGAAATCTCAAGGTTCTTGCGCTGGGTGAGATAGCTGACTATCTTTTCTAAGGTGCAGCACTAAATAGTTCATTCCTTACAGTTCGGTTGAGAGCTTTGATGGTCAGTTTTGATCTCGGTTCTTACCAGCGTAACCTTCTACGGTGTGATGAGCCGCGTTGTATTTGGGAGGTCGAAGTGCAGAAACGGTGTGATCGAAAGCAGAAACGGTGTGATCGAAATCGGAAACGTTCTAAGAGACGTACAACTTGTTGTCCGATTCATGGCTGTCTGGTGGACAGTGTGAGTCAGAAGTATCCGCTGTATGCCGATCGAGTTGAGCAGCTTCAGAAGCGAGGGGTCGGTCGAAGACAGGCAATGAGTGCGATCGCGGCTCAGCCAGCCGTGCCTTTGACCGGGGAATGGTTGGAGTCGTTTTGGTGCGATGAGTGTCAGGCTTCGAGTTGGTACTATGTGCGGAAGCTTGAGAAGCAGGGTTCTCAGAGAGCGGGTTATGATTTGTCGATCGTGCCGCCGGAGTTGTGGCAGCGGGTGACGGGGGTGATTCATCCTGAGGGAAATCCGTCGGTGGGTGAGTTTACTCGCAAGCAGGCTCGGATGGTGAGTGGGAAGGTGAAAGAATTTGGATTTGTGCGGTAATGAGGTTTAGATAGGCAATGTAGAATGGGACTTATGGTTTAGCAAGTTTGAGGGAATCCTGATGACTGCTCAAGTTGTAGGTCTGACTGAGCGATTACTACAGCAATTTGAAATTCTGATGCCAGAGCGTCAACAGCAGTTGCTTGATTTTGCTGAGTTTCTGGTGCAGCAGCAGATGTCTGCCGATCAAGTTGTTGAGAATGCTCCAAAGAAGCGAGTTTTTGGACTTCATGCGGGTCAAGTTTCGATGAGTGAAGATTTTGATGAACCTCTCCCTGATGATTTTTGGTTCAGCGAGACTGATCCATTGATGATGACGGATGAGCAGATTCAAGAACTCAACCAGAGATCCATCCCATCATGAGAATCTTGCTTGATACTCATGCTTTCTTGTGGTTTGATGCTGAGCCAGACCGCCTGTCCAATCGCTGTAAAAACTTGCTGAGAGATGAAAATAATTTGTTTTTTCTGAGTGTTGCAAGCGTTTGGGAGATTCAGATTAAGTCGCAATTAGGCAAATTGGCGTTGCGGTTGCCATTGCCCTCGTTAATTGCTGACCAAGAGGATAATCTAGGATTACAGATTTTACAGATTACTCCGTCTCATGTGTATGCGCTGCAAAATCTGCCTGACATCCATCGTGATCCGTTTGATCGAATTATGATTGCTCAAGCGCGAATGGAGGACTTGCCTTTTGTCAGTAATGATTCTGTATTTCGTGGCTACCCGATTCAGCAGGTCTGGTAGATGAATTGAACCATAGACTATGCGGATCGAGTCTTCGCCAAATGGTGCTGCATCTTTTCTCCTGATCCGAAATCTAAAATAGAATATAAGGGTCGTGATATGAGGAGAATATAAACGAATGACTTCTCAGAGAGTATCGACTCAGCCTATTTCAGAGGAAATGTTGGCTCGTTTTCATGAGCTATCGCCTGAACATCAGCAGCAAGTCTTTGATTTTGTGGAGTTTTTGGCACAGAGGCAAGCAAGTTCTACTGAGAACGATGTGACTGAACGAGAGCCTAAACCATCCAAACGAAGAGTTTTGGGTCAGCATAAAGGGATGGGATGGATTCGTGAGGACTTCAATGATCCATTGCCGGATGAGTTTTGGCTGGGGAAAGAAGGCAAAGGAATTTCATCCTTATGAATCTTTTGCTCGATAGTAATGTTCTAATTTGGTTGGACGTTGATCCAGATTGTCTTTCAAATCAAGTTCAGGATTTGTTGATTGATGAAAATAACGTTTGGATAGTGAGTGTAGTAAGTGTTTGGGAAATCCAAATCAAGCTTCAATTGGGTAAACTCTCGCTTAATTTGCCTTTTCCGGAGTTGTTGGAGAATTTGCGGGTGACTAGCGATCTTCAGATTATTCCGATTGAACTAGCTGATATCTGGGCACTGGAGGGACTGCCTAATCATCATCGTGATCCTTTTGATCGGTTGTTGATTGCTCAAGCGATCGTCAATCAATTTCCAATTGTGAGTGCCGATTCTATGTTTGATTACTATCCAATTCAACGAATATGGTAGCTCTGTGGTTTCAGATCAAAAGAGCGATCGCAGGATTGATTCATGCGATCGCTCTTTTTATGAACCGTATTGCTTAGGCTGTTACTGAGGTTTGAGCTTCAGCTTTCTTGGTTCTCTTTGCACCGGGGACTCGTTTTGTGCCGCCTGCTTTTTCGTATTCGTTGCTGCGTTTGCCATAGCGTCCGGCGACGAGGTTGAGCATTCGCTCTGAGCGATCGCTGAGGAGTTGTTCTGCTGTGCGGGCATCGCTTTGGAGTTGAGTGATGTTGGCGAGGGCGGTGTTGTAGGCGGAGATTTTTTGTTCTGCGTCTTCTAGGGCTGCTTCGTAGGTTTCGAGGGTCATGCCATCGCCGAGGTTTAGGGCTGGATCGATAGATCTCATACCGGAGATCCGGACTTTTGCAAGTTTGACGGATGGAGAAGTTGCTTTCTTTTTGAATGCCATGAGTATTGCACCTCAGTAATATTAGGGTTTGAGTCAAAGTTTGAGCAGGTGCTTTCCCAGCGCTAGGAAATCTGTGTGATAAAACTGTGACATTTCTACCGTAGTCAATAAAATCACGTTCTGCTATCTGTGATTGTAAGGAAACTGATTATAAAGTTTTCATGAAGAAGTTGCTTTTGACTCAGTATTTCTTTCATTTGCACATGAGTTAAGAGCTTTCGCACGTGTGATAGAAGCTTTTACACGTGCAATAGAAGCTTTCACATATGCAATAGAAGCTTTTGCATATGTGAAAGTAAAGTTTGTATGTGCGATAGAAGCTTTTACATGTGTGATACAAGCTTTTGTTGATGTGAGAGTTGCAAGTGGATGTGCGATCGTGGGTTTTGTGGGAGTGAAATGGAATGATGAATTAGAATGGGAGGAAGAATCGTGCTTCATAGGGTAACTAGATGACTACTAGCCAAACTGCTAATCTTTCTATAGAAGAGAGACTTGCTGCGATGGAGGCAGCGCTCGCTGAGATTCAGAAGCGGTTGCCTGAGTCTGATGCTCAGAATTGGGTGGAAAAGTTCTCAGGCTCGTTTGAAGATGAACCTGAGTTTGAAGTCGTTTTGGCTTATGGTCGTGCAATTCGACAGGGAGATTACTCGGTGCTTGAGCCTATCGATGAAGCATGAAATATCTCTTTGATACAGACCATATCAGCATTTATCAACGACGATCTGGACAGTCTTATATTAATCTTGCATCTCATCTGGTCAGGTTTCCTCTCTCAGACTTTTCAGTTTCAATCGTCACGGTTCAAGAACAAATTCTTGGTTCTCATGCCTACATCAATCGGGCTAAACGTCGTGAAGATGTGGTGAGAGGTTATGGAATGATGTCGCAAGCTATGAGGGATTTGACAATTTTTGAGATTGTTGATTTTGGTGATGCAGAGGCTAGGATTTTTGAGCAGTTTAATGTGGATAAGATTCAGCTAAAGGTAATGGATGCGAGGATTGCCGCAATAGCGATTTCTAGAGGTTTGATTTTGCTAACCCGAAATCAGCGAGATTTTGATAAGGTTCCTAATCTCAAAACACAGGATTGGACATTGAGGTTAGGTGGGTTGCTCAAGAGAGAGGGTTTGATTGGGATGCAATGACTGAAGCGGAGCGCGAGGCTTTAGTGGATAACGTGGCGCATGAAGATTGATGCTGAAGAGATGGCGCTAGCAGCAGTTGCAGAGATTCGTGAGTTTTCTCGTTTGGTTGAGATTTCTGGGACACTGAGGGCAGTTGAGGACGATCGAGATGATGACATGGTTGTAGAGTGTGCAATGGTAGGGAATGCGACTCATATCGTTACGGGAGACAGGCATCTTCTATCGTTGACGCATTACTAGAATGTTGTGATTCTGAGGGCAGCAGAGTTTATTGCGTTGTTGTCATAGCCTATATTGCAAGCTGTGAGTTGGAGAATTTGTATCTGCGGTAGCTTCGTGGAGCGATCGCAGCTTTTGAAAGTGCGAGAGTTGTAAGTAGATTCGCGATCGTTGGTTTTGCTTGAGAGCTAAGTGCTATCTCTCAACTGAGTTTGTTTTAAGTGAGTAGATTTCTATCATGGCTGATGTAATTGACTTGCAGAATCGGCGAATTTTGGTGACGGGGGGTTCGGGTTTTTTAGGGAAGCAGGTGGTGAAGCAGCTTGTGGCTGCGGGAGCGAATCCTGAGAAGATTACAATTCCGCGATCGCGCAATCAAGATTTGAGAGTTTGGGACAATTGCCAGAGGGCAGTCGATCAGCAGGATATTGTGATTCACCTTGTAGCTTATGTGGGTGGATGATAAGGACTCAATAGCTTGTATGTTGAGTTTTTTGTGAAAGCTGCCCGAAGTATTGATATGAGCTAGCTTAATGTATTTATACTGATTGAGGGTGTAATTCAATTTGGGAAATGGAATGTCCGATCGTTTCAAATATTTCCGTAGATATTTTTCTAAGATGTTGAAGGGTGGAAAGTCCGCCTTAAATGTTAGCAATTTTGTTGGGATACTTGGGAGCAACGTTTTTAACAATTTAGTATCATTTGTTGCGACGATCATCGTTGCCCGCATGGTAGAACCAAGCGAATTTGCTAAGTTTTCTTTAGCTGTTGCGATTACAACGAACCTAGCATCGATTGTTGATTTCGGGTCGAGTGTTGCTCTAGTTCGTTTATATAATGCAACTCAAAATCCTCTCGAAAAAGCTTCGCTAATCAACACTGTTGTTCGTTGGAAATTCTGGTTAGTTGCTTTCGTTGTTTTACTGACCTTTCTATTTGGAGAATTGGTTGCTGTAAATGTTCCCGCTTTTCAGGGAGATACCTCTATCGTTCGTTATTCGCTCATTTCTGCTGGTCTACTTAGTTTCTGGATGACGACTAGAGCAGTCGAACAGGCTCAAAAGAAGTTTGATCTCTTTAAGGTTTATGTTGTAGGGTATGGTTTCTTACGATTTTTCTTTATTGCTGTAGCTTTCGCGAGACATCAAGTTTCAGTTACCTCTATATTCTCTGCGCTATATTTTTTACCTTTATTTACGCTTGTTTTTTACAAGCTCACGTCTGAAAGATTTCTTGATCGTCGCAATCCTACTTTCTACAACTATAAGGTTAAATATCCGAATACTCTGAAATCAGTTTTAGGATATGGCACCTGGATTGGAATTGCAGGAGTTTTGTTTTCTTTGCTATTCCAGATTCCTCAATTTTTACTGGCTTACACGGCTGAACCTCATCAGGTTGGACTATACGGTGCAGGGTTAACATTTCTATCTGTGTTTTTGCTGGTCAACGATGCGGTTCGGACGGTTCTTCTACCTGATGTTTCTGCCATTCGGGACAAATCAGGTCGTCAAGCGTTTCGCAATAAGTTGTGGCGGCTTTCGCCTACCTTTTTTATTCTGTCAAGTTCTGTGCTGATTGGAATTGCTGGTATTCAATATTTATTGCTTGGCGAAATGTATAGATCGAGTATTCCAATATTTCTCGTGATGGGAATAAGCACTATTTTGGTAATGTACCTAGGCTACTTCAACACACTTGTTCATTCGATCGGTATTCCACATGTACAGACTTTCGTGAATGCTACAAGTTTAGCGGCGCTTTTTATGCTGTGTTTGATGCTGCCAAGATTTGCTATTTCAGTTGCGATCGCGCTTGGAGGGGTTCTTATTACCGGAGAAGTATTAACTTATGTCGTCGTCAACCGTTTTGACTTGAAGAGTACCCCGTTATGAATCTATTTGCGTGGAACAAAAATTCAAGTTTAATTATTATTGGCTGTCTAGGTTTCCTTGTACTTATATTTTTTGCTTTAGCTTTAATTTATTTACCGACGAGTAGTACAAACTTAGTGCTGGCGCTGTGTTTAGCTGCACTAGTTTTATCTCTTGGTTTCCTCATCTGCTTCAAGAGGTTCCAAGTTGGGATGATCCTTCTAATGATCATTCTCCCTGTCGAGAACTTGCTTGCAATTGGAGCATACGGAGGTGTAGCGAGATATGTGCTGATTTTGACAACTATAGGATCAATTTTTCAAGTTTCTAGGGCGCGTAAATCAGCTTTGCTGAATGATCCAATCGTTCAACTTCTAGCATTGTTTGTAATTTGGTCATCAATGACTATCCTTTGGAGCGTCAGCCCAGATAGAAGTTTGGTTGCGACTTCTACTCACGTAAGCAACCTCGCTTTACTGGTTGTTGTAGCAAGTAGTAGTTTGAGATGGTTGACAATCTATTGGGGAACTCTAATTGCAAGCTGTGCAAGTTCGGTCTTGCTGAGTCCGCTAATGCCTCGACCTGAAGGGCTAGATAACGACCTTGATCGATTCACTACAGGAGGGCAAGATCCAAATGATTTATGTGGACTATTTATCATTGTGATATCGATAGCACTGTACTGGTTATACCCGATTGCTAAGACTCGATTAACGAAGTGCTTGCTTATTCTCTGCACATTAATGATGGTTGGTGGCATATTACTGACTGGTTCTAGAACTGGAGCGGTCACATTTCTTGTCTCGATCGTGCCACTCTTCTTTCAGAGAGTCCGCCAGAAAACTCTGAATTATCTCTATCTTGTTGCAGTACTTAATTGCATATTCATCTTCACTGGTGAAGCGCTATCTTCTGTCTTCGGCAGCTATTTAGAGCAATTGTCTTCAATCGATGGCTTTGCGTTGCTTAATCGTTTCTTGGAGCTTGATGAAAATACTCTAGCTAGATCAAGATGGGATGTATGGATGGCAGCCACAGAGGCGATTAAACAGAATTTTGTTCTGGGAGTCGGAGCAGGAGCACTTCCTTACACGATCGATTCGTATTCAGTAGTTTCTCTTCCCAGAGGAACCTACAACGATGAACTGGCAGTATCTGCACACAGTATAATCTTATCTGTATGGAGCGAAACAGGACTTGTTGGTATTAGCCTTTTTGCTTCGTTCCTGATTATCTCAATGAAGCGTGCATTCATATTGTCCAAAAGTACATTTTCCGGGTTGTCAGTACTAGTTGGATTAGCAGTCGTTCTGACAATGGGAATAACTTTGACTTGGGAGACAAAGAGAATCATCTATATTTTGCTAGGAACGCTCTGTGTTTTGTGGAATGTCCGGAGAGATAGCTCAAAAACTTTAAACTTCATTTAAGATTGAATTTCCAATGATTTTGCTTGGGATTAGGGATGTCTAGAAAGATAGCAATTTTCTTAAGAGATTTAGATGCGGGCGGAACCCAGAAAGTTAGTGCTAACCTCATTAGAGAAATGGTCGCAAGAGGGACTGTCCCGGACTTAGTAGTTTCAGCCCTGAAAGGACCATTTCTGAAAGAGATCCCGCCTGAAGTTAGAGTCATCAATCTGAACTCTAAGAGGCTGCTGTTCTCCTTCTTCAAGCTCTCTCAATACTTAAGAGAGAGCCAACCTGATGTGCTACTCTCAACAGCTTTTAGTGGGAATATTGCAGCGATTTTAGCGAAGTATCTGTCGAGAGCAAAGACTCGCGTCTTAATCGCCACACACAACACTCTATCAGTAGACAAGCATAATGTTCCTCTACACGTTCGTTTACCCTTGCTGTTTCTGATGAGGGCAGTCTATCCATTTGCTGACACTATTATTGCTGTTTCAGAAGGAGCAGCAAGAGATTTAGAGATTGAGTTATCTCTAAATCTTGGTTCTGTAAAGACGGTGTATAACCCAATCGTCAATTCTGAGATGCTAAGGAAAGCTCAAGAGCAGAATGAGCATCCCTGGTTTCAGCCTGGTCAACCTCCTGTGTTTCTGACAATAGGACGTTTATTTAAACAGAAAAATCATCGAAATCTCCTTCAAGCTTTTTCAGAAGTACGTTCCCAACAGGCATCCCGACTGATGATTTTAGGAGAAGGAGACCTACGAGAAGAGCTAGAGTGCTTAGTAAAAGAATTAGGATTAGAGTCTGATGTATGGATGCCCGGATTTGTAGATAATCCACTTAGTTATCTGCGTCAGGCTCAAGCATTTGTCTTATCTTCTGATTATGAAGCCCTTCCTACGGTTCTGGTTGAAGCGATGGCGTGTGGCTGTCCCATTGTTTCAACTAATTGTCCCTACGGTCCACTCGAAATTTTAGAGAATGGAAAATATGGATTGCTCGTTCCTCCTAATGATCCTAATGCCTTAGCAAATGCAATGCAGCAAATTATCAAGACCCCGAACGATCAGTGCTCTTTGCTGAATCGAGCTAGAGATTTTTCGGTCGATTTAATTGTGCCTCAATACTTGGAGATGTTTGGAGGATTTAATCCTTTGGTGTCTAGACAATCATGAAGGAGTGAAGTGTATGCTAAAACCTGAAGCTGAATGGCTTGCACAAGCGATGTATTCGTTAGATGCACAAGAAGTTTTTCCATTGTTGAATATTGGAAGCTCTACCTATCATTACAGAACAAAAGTTCAACCTTGGATTGATCAAAATTTATTTGAACCTGCCCGACACCAAAACTGTCAGGTGATTCATTCGGATATTAAGGGAGGAGAAGGAGTCGATATTGCTGGAGACCTATGTGATCCAGAGTTCTTAAAACAGCTTTCGCAACTCAAAATCAAGTCTATCCTCTGTGCAAACTTGCTAGAGCATATTCCAAATCGAGTTGAAATTTGCAATGTATTGGATTCTATCTTGCCAGAACAGGGATATCTCCTGATTACAGTGCCTTACCAATACCCCTATCATCCCGATCCGATCGATACTCTATTTCGTCCGGATGTTGATGAACTCAAGCAGCTTTTTCCAACCATGAAAGTTGTTTCAGGAAAAATTGTTGACGGGGGAGGATTCAGTCGCAAGGTTTATTTTAAGGGGTTGTTGCTACCATCTTACCTTTATCCGCTTTGCTTTGCTTTGCGTCTATTTATTCCATTCTATAAACCGAAAGCTTGGTTCTATCACTTAAAAACGACCCCCTGGTTCTTTAAGAGAGTTGCTGTCACCTGTGTCGTTCTCCAGAAGCTCCCGGTCACCCTCCCATCTTCAGAAACTACCGATGTCGGAACTCAAAAACCTGCTTTACATCTCTCCTGAATTTCCTTGTCTCAGTCTCGTCTTTGAGCAGAATGAACTACTGGGGATTCAGCAGAATGGTGTTGATCTGACGATCATATCTTGCCGAAGCCCATCGTCTTCAGAGAATCACGATTTCGTCAAACCTCTGTTAGGGCAAGTACTCTACCCTAACTATCGCGAAGTGTTTTTAGGCTTGATCTTCTGTCTTCGATTTCCCAGTGCTTTGTGTAAAATTCTCTTCTACGCTTTAATCAGTGCACTTAACCCCTTTAGGTTAAACAAGGCGATTGGCGCTCTGCTTCTCGTATTAGGGTGGTATCGGGCGCTGGCTGCTAAAGACAAACAGTATGACTGGATACATGCAGATTTTGGCAAAGGGACAGCGACAGTTGCTCTGATGCTAAGTGAGGTGCTGAAGTGCCCTTTTTCTTTTAAGGTTCACGCTTTTGATATCTACAGCACTGATCTCAATAATTTGGATCTCTTACAGCGAATTAAACTCAATCGTGCAGCGATCGTATTCTCAGAGCACAATTTCGGTAGGCAGAAATTGTTAGATATCTTCCCAGAGTGTGATCAAAAAATTCAAGTTAACTACACTGCTATCCGGACAAACGATTTTCAGCCCCTTTCTTCTAATCCCCTAAGCAGGCGATTTGTTGCTTTGGGGCGACTAGTTCCTAAGAAAGGATTCAGCGTTTTGATTGAAGCAGCATCCATTCTAAAGAGTATGGGTGAGAATGTCGCTGTTGATATTTATGGCTCTGGCTCAGAAGAGCAAGAATTGCTTCGATTAATCGAACAGTATCATCTTAACGACTCTGTTCAGTTGAAGGGAAGATATAAGAACGACGACTTGCAAGAAATACTCACTGACTATCTAGCTGTAATTGTCCCTAGTGTCGTTTGCAAAAACGGGGATATGGATGGAGTACCGACTGTGATATATGAAGCGATGGCGCTAGGTCGATCCGTTATCGCATCCAGCCTTTCGGGTATTCCAGAGATTGTGAAGAATGGAGAAAATGGCTATTTAGTTCAACCTGGCGATGCTCAAGAACTTGCCAGCAAGATGAAGGCTCTGATTGTAGCTCCCCATCTTGCTAGTCAGATGGGTATGCAAGGTCGAAAATTAGTCGAGATTGATCATGACTATCTTACAAACTCAAGAACACTAATTAGTGCAATTAATCTGTACCAAGCTTCCTAACCTCTAGTGTAGAATCATGGACTGAAAAGTCAAAGCGCTGCTTCAAAGCATATTTCCAAATGGTTCTTCAGGCAAAAAATGAATGAAACCCTAAAAATTGCTCAAGAATTTCAGCATGATGACCCTCAAGATCTCGCCTTTCGATCGTCGTTCTTGGTTCTCAAGAAAGCTATCTGATTACCGACTTCACCAGCACTGTAGTTATGAAAGAGAATCGCAGCCCCTCAATAATAGAACCTCCCTCCAAGTTATATCCAACCCTTACTGTTGGAATTCCCACCTACAATGAGGCAGCAAATATTGAACGGATTGTTCAAAGCTTCCTAGATACTCAGTATTCCAATCTTGTAGAGGTTGTGATCGCAGACGGCGGCAGTACTGATGGGACTCAAGCGATTATACAGCAACTTGCCGTAAGAGATGCTAGAGTCAAGCTCCTGCACAATCCTCTGAAAGTTCAATCAGCAGGTTTAAATCTGATTGTGCAGCACAGTACGAGTGAGATCTTTCTTCGAGCAGATGCTCATGCTGACTATGCGCCTGACTATATTGAGCGCTGTGTTGAAGCACTCATTAAATCTAATGCTCTCAACGCAGGAGGAGCGCAACGATTCGCGGCTCGGACACCTTTTCAGGTAGGAGTGGCGCTTGCATCTCGAAGCCTACTTGGAAATGGAGGTGCAAAATACCGCGATCCTCAATATAACGGGTATGCAGACACCGTATATCTAGGATGTTTCTGGCGAGAAGCATTACTAAAAACCTCTTCGTCCAATGAATCTATCACTCCTTTTGATCTAACCCAGATAACAAACCAAGATGCGGAGCTAAATCTCAAATTACTTGAGCGCGATCGTCAGACGATTTATGTCAGTTCAGAGGTCTGCGTTTGGTATTATCCTAGGGAGACTTGGAAATCTCTATTTATCCAGTACTTCAAGTATGGTAGAGGACGGTATCTGACGACAACAAAGCATCGTAAAACTGCTTCGCTTCGAGGTAGATTGCCATTTTTAGCAATCTTAACTGTCTTAATTTTAACGGTTCTGTCTCTTGCTGTTCCCATTCTTAGACCTGTCGTTGCTGTACTCATTAGTCTTGGACTACTGTTGCCATTTCTAGAAAGTCTACGTATGGTTCTAAAATTCCGAAAGAATTTCAGAACTGAATTCTGGCGTAGCGATCGTACACCTCCTTCACTCTTTGAGGTCTGGTTTATCTGCGGAATTACACTGCTAACCATGCCGATCGCACATTTCTCAGGTTACAGCTATCAACTATTACGGCAAAAAGTCTTCCGCGCTCAAAACTGGTAACTCATCTTAGGATTTGAAATATGCTCGAAGAGAAAATCTCACATGACGATCGGGTTCAGCGAGAGCAAGACTTCCATGATCAAAGATTTGCTGATCCATCGATTCGTGCGAATAAAGTAGATCGGTTTTACCGGATAGCCCACTCAATCAAGCAAGACTATGAGCAGTTTTTGCTCGCAAGTTGCTGTAATAAGACTGTGGTTGAGTATGGCTGTGGAACGGGGAGTTATGCTTTTTTACTCGCTGAGAATGGAGCAAAAATGGTGACAGGCATTGATATCTCTCCTGTCGCAATCGAGCAAGCTGTTTCTGAGATTAATCAGCAAGAGAACTTGAACTTTATAGTTATGAATGCGGAGAATCTCGAATTCCAGCCTGATTCTATAGACCTAATTTGTGGTACAGGCATTCTCCATCACTTAGATCTTGAAAAAGCAATGCGCTCAATCTCAGAAACGCTTCAACTAAAAGGGCAAGCTGTTTTCATTGAACCTTTAGGACATAACATCCTCATCAATACCTATCGCCGTCTCACCCCAGCAATTCGCTCTGAAGACGAACATCCTTTGCTAAAGCAAGACTTACAAATATTTGATCAGTATTTTAACAAGGTTGAGATTCAGTATTTCTATCTCACAACGCTGGCTGCAAGCCTATTTACTAACTTGGCTGGATTCACAATGCTAGTTAAAGGATTAGAATTCATAGACCGTCAACTCTTCAAAATTCCAATGTTGCGATCACAAGCTTGGCAAGTTTTGATCACACTTTCTGAACCTGTTAAGGATCAGTGATTTGAAATTCGTCTCTGAGTTCTCGGATTGAGGCTTGCTCCCGTTCGTTTTGTGATTAGCCATATAATTGATCTGCCACAGTCTCGCAGCACCCTCCAGACAGATTCCTGCTCAATGTGAGAACTCACGGGGACAGGAGTAACTCCGATCCCTTCGCTACCCAAAACAATCGCAGCGATCGCACTTGCTCGACGCATATGGTAGTCAGATGTAATAAGATACAAATGCTGTAAGTGTGCTTGGGTTAGTTGCTCCACTAACGTCGTGAAATTTGTAACTGTATCTTTTGCCTGCCCATCTAACCATAGTTGAGTCATAGGAACCCCCTCCTCAGTCAAAATTAAGGACTGCTGCTTCAAATTTTCTGGAAAGTCAGAAACCCAAACATCCAGATTTTTCCGCGACTGCCAAAACTTGGCAGCAAAGCGAGTTCGAGCAAAGTCACCGCCTAGTATCAAGATTGCTTGAGGGCTAGGTGCTTGATGAAATGCGATCATTAGCTTTACTGGAATCCAACTCATTGCCACAAAGCTGATGGTTATGAGTAATAGCATTAATCGCAATCTATATGGTCTAAAACATTTAAGCTTCATAGGAATAAAAAAGAATTTCACGACCATGTTACTTCGGTAGCGCTTATATCAGACTCTCTTTTTTAGTATCAGTAGTTCATGGATTTCGTCATTATTACAGACCTTTCTTTGAAGTATGCACAACGCTATATTTTCGACTTCTTCGCTTGGCACAATAGTTTGCGCTGTCTTGACTCATCAAGGTGTGGTTTTTGCCAACTCGATTCTGACTAGTCAGACAACTCAGCCTAGTGGAAGCCTAAGCACTGAAGTTCTTTCCGCACAATCCATCAATTCTTCTTCTAGAATCGTTGCTCAATCTACTCCTAATACTGTCACGACTCAAAAAAAGCGCGATGCTTCTTCCCCAGCAGCAGTTTTAGGTATACATGGTATTTCATCAAACGAACAAATTGCAGCCTCTGAATCACTTCGTCCGCAAGTTTCTTCAGAGGCTCAAGCAATTCCTGTGGAGTCTCCACAAGCGCTCCCCCCCCTCGAAGAAATTCAAGATTTAGAGCAGGAGCTAAACTCTTTCCAAGAAGCTTTCTCAAGCTACCGAGCTTCTCCAGGCATTACGATCGCCAATCCTTCAGGTTTTGGAGCGGATCGAAACCGACTCTTTGTTAGTATTGGTGCTCAGCGAACGCGAATTGCTTCAACAGATGGAGCCGCTGGTTTTGGAATTGGGCTAGGTAACGCCCAACGTTTTGTAGGAATTCAACTTTCTTACACACTGGTCTCTGTGACACCTCAAAGGGGAGATGGTGAAAGCATTCGTCCTTTTGGGAGTGGAGCTTTCAATGTGAAGATTCATCGTCAATTTTCCGGTGGTTGGTCAGCCGCTATCGGCGCTGAAGGGATTTTCAATATAGGAAAGTTAGGAAACTCTATTTCTCCTGCTGAGTTTAATGAGTTTGAAGATACCTACTATGGTGCAGTAACGCATCTGATTCGCTTAAAGCAAGATGCAAATCGACCCTTCAGTCGGCTTGCGCTGACACTAGGTGCTGGAACAGGCAGATTTCGCACTCTTGAGCAACTTATAGATGGTGGAACATTTGTAAACCCATTTGCTAGCATTGCTCTGAAGGTTTCGCCCTCAACAAGTCTAATTGCAGAATGGACAGGACAAGACCTAGGCGTAGGACTCTCGATCGTACCCTTCCGCAATCTCCCCCTCATCCTCACCCCCGCCATCCGCGACCTAGCAGGACCCGACGCAGAGAAGCCAAGATTTATCTTCGGAGTAGGGCTAAGCCTTTAGAATTCTGGCATAGACTGATTGAGGAACACCAAGAGAAATTACTGGAAGGTTGGCATGACTTCTTTAACGATCGAACTCCTTGAAGTACCAAAAATTCAGGGAATCACCATTACAGACGACACTCTATCTGCCGATCTATCTGATGGTCGTACTATATCTGTTCCATTAGCGTGGTATCCCCGTCTGATGAATGCTTCACTAGAAGAGCGAAACAACTGGCGTTTCATCGCTAGTGGTGAGGGAATACATTGGACTCAACTCGATGAAGATATCAGCATCAAGAACCTGCTCCTCGGGCAACCATCTGGAGAAAGTCAAAAATCACTTCAGCGATGGTTGAAAGCAAGAGTAGCTCCGGCTGATTGACTGACAAAACGTGAGCGCAATTGCGTGTCCCGCCCGCACGTGAACGGCGGGCTAATTGAGGCAACTGTGCTAAAGCACACTCACCAAGAGTTTTCAGCCCAGTTGAGTGGGGTTATCTCTGTTAGTCCGCCGTTCACGCGCGGGCGGAATGACAACGAAGTGAAGAGGCTTTCAGGAGTTTTGTCAGTCAATCAGGTGGCTCCGGTTAAGGACATGTCTCCGATGCACCGAGCCGTTCGATCGCAGTCACATATCTCTTCATTGTTGAGATTGTAGGTTTTGAAGTTGCTCGATCGATACCTCAGTAATCTCAGCAATCATCTCCAAACTTAAACCCTGACGCAAAAGTTTCAGAGCGATCGCTTCGCGCTCTTCTTGCCGTCCTTCTTGTCGTCCTTCTTGTCGTCCTTCTTGTCGTCCTCTTTGTTCTGCCATTCGTTCAATTGAAGTTACATATCTCACTTGTCTTGCCTCCTCAAATTGTCCCAACTCAACTTGAAACTGTTGCTCCAACTCTTCGGGTAACAGCATCAACCAATCTAAGAAATGATACAACTCTAGTATATCTTGCTCCTCATATCCCCGCTCATAGAGCATCGTCGTCAAGCGATACTTCCATTCCTTGCGCTCCAACGGTTTGCGATGCGTCTCCTTCGTCTTGAGATGTGCCATTACTACAACCGCAAACGGATTCTCACTCGCTTCCAACGCCTGCCAGTCTGCCGCATAGTCTAGCAACTTCACGACCGGAAACTCAAACCGCAGCGAACACTGCCACAACCCATTCTCAAACGTACTGGGTCGCCAGTTTTCCGACTCATCACCCAAGATTGCTAAACTCACCACAGCACAATCATATCGGTCGCTCAAGCGATAGTTATAGACAAACATACGCTTGGGAAAAACCGTCTCAGGCTGGTTCTGCACTTCCACATGACACACAACCAACGTCGGTTCCCCACCCACTTTATAAACTTCGATCAGCTTATCTGCATAGCGCTTTGTCAGTTCTGCATCTCGCACAATCTTTTGCAATTCTTTGTCCAAAAATCTCACCCCTCGCAACCAATCAATCTCAGGTTCAATCCACGGAAAAAAGAAAGCAATAAACTCGCGAAAGTATCGCTCAATCATAGATTTCCAAGGGTTGTCGTAATCTGTAGTCGATTGAGTCATCGGTTCAGACAGTCCTTAATCATGGATGAATCTGTAATTCAGAGATCGCTCAAACTAGAACTCCTGCCGTAGTTACTTAAATGCGATCACTGGACATTATGGCATACTAAAGAACACTTGTTCTGACTGCTTGTCATGACCCGCTTCATTCACGACCAATTCGCCAAAGACTACCTCGAAACCCTCCTCACCCCCTACGGCACAGTCCAAGCCCCTCGCCGCGTCGCCGGAGAAGTCCGCCAAATCGATGTCTGGTTTGCTCCTAACCTAACTCTCCCATCCCGCCTCGGAATCCTCAGTCAGATTGCAACCACACCCTGTATTCTCGAACCCTACCGCAACCCTGTCTCGATCGACGAAATTTGCGACTGTCTACTCAAATTGCTAGAAGTACGAGGAGAATTGCAACGCCAAGCAAGACGCGAAGACCGCTCCCTACAAGTCTCAACCATCCCTCACCTTTGGATTCTCACACCCACTGCTTCGAGCGATCTGTGCGCTGCTTTCAAAGCCACATCAGAACCGAATTGGCATCCTGGAATTTACTTCCTTGGTTCTGCCCTTAGAACAGCAATCATCGCCATCCATCAACTTTCCGCAACGCCTGAAACCCTATGGCTACGTATTCTCGGTCGTGGTACAGTCCAGAAACAAGCGATCGATGAATTAACAGCACTTCCTGTTAACGATTCTCTCAAACAGGCTACGCTAGAATTGCTGTACAACCTGCAAGATAACTTAAACTTAGAGTCATCTCAAGATGAGGATGATCGGGAGTTAATTATGCGACTGCAACCCCTCTATCAACAGAAACAAGCTCAGGCAATCCAGCAAGGAGAGCGTCTAGTTGTTGAGAACATCCTCAAAACGCGATTTGGCGAATTAGACGACACCCTACAAGCGATCGCAGAAGCTGCCTTAACCCTTCCCCCAGCAGAATTTACGCCTTTGCTCATGCAGCTATCCCAAGAAGAACTCATCGCTCGATTCATGTAGGGCTTGAATCTCCTCGATCGATAACTCAGTAATCTCAGCAATCATCTCCAAACTCAACCCCTGACGCAAAAGTTTCAGGGCGATCGTTTCGCGATTTCTTGTCGTCCTCTTTGCTCCGCCATCCGTTCGATCGCAGTCACATATCTCACCTGTCTTGCCTCCTCAAACTGTTCTAGTTCAACCTGAAACTGTTGCTCCAAGTCCTCAGGCAACAGCATTAACCAGTCCAAAAGACAATCATATCGACCCTTGCGGTAACTGCGAAGCAGATCGCGTAATCAATAGTTGTAAGTAAACATGCGCTTCGGAAACACCCGTTCATACTGGTTTTGCACCTCCACATGACAGACGACCAATGTTTGCTCCCCATTGAGCTTGTAAACTTGAACCAACTTATCCGCAGCCCGATTCGTCGTCTCCGCATCGCGAACAATTTTTTGCAACTCTGTATCTAAAAAATTCACCTCTCTTGTCCAGTCAATCTCTGGCTCGATCCACGGGAAAAAGAAACTCAGAAATTCCCTAAAATAGCGCTCAATAATTAATTTCCAGGAATGATCGTAGTCAGTACTAGGTTGAGTCATTGATAATAAAGCCGCCTCGATCGTGATCAGTCAAGATACCTGATTGACTGACAAAACTCCTGAAAGCCTCCTCACTTCCTTGTCCCACCCACCCGCGCGTAAACGGCGGGCTAATAGAAATAACCCCACTCAAGTGGGCTGAAAACTCTTTTGAGTGTGCTTTAGCACAGTTGTCGCAATTAGCCCGCCGTTCACGCGCGGGTGGAACACGCAATCCCGAAGAGATTTGTTAGTCAATCAGGTCAAGATACTCTGATACTTTACATCTGAGACAAAAGACTTTATCACCCAATTTTAGTTTTTTCTTTAAGCTATAGGTATAAATAGTTCCTGCGTCACACTGAAATTAAAACTGAAGGAGACATCCTAACCATGAAACGTCTTTTTCTAATTGCGACTAGCACCATTGCGATCGCACTTACCTCCACTCTCCCTGCATTTGCAGGAGGTCGCCCAGTGGTCACTGACCCAACTGGACCAAACGTCACCGATCCAACTGGACCGAATGTCACCGATCCAACCGGACCGAATGTCACTGACCCAAGTGGTGGAAACGTTACCGATCGTCCAGGCGGCAGCAAATATCCCAAACGCCATGTCCGAAATCGCGATCGCGTCAAAGATGGACATCGAGTTGCTAAACAACTCAAAGCTGCTTATACCAAGTGTCAATCGACTGGAGACTGCGCTGAATTCAATCGGCTTTATGCTGAAGGGCTAAAACACCGAGACGAACTCAGACGCGAAAAACCAGTAAGAGATACGAGCAATCGGCTCTGGTAGGTCGTCTTAAATGGAAACCTGTTACTTCTAGTAACAGGTTTTCTTGCCGATTACATTTGCGGCTGATATGCAAAGATTTGGGTCGCAGGCTCTTCCGTCTCAATCGGACTGAGCCAAATTAGACGATCGCTGACACAGAGCATTTTCTCATCGCCTGGAACCTGGATAAAAAAGTTCTCCTGTCCGAATTCGATCTTCTGAACCGGGAGCCAAGCTTTATTCGATCGAATTAACACGCTCAGATTTTGCTTGCGGCTGTAGTGAGTGCGCCAAGCTTTCCAAAGGTGACGAACCTCCGTATAGTTCGCTTCATAGCCCGGAGGAATTGGGCTGTGTTCGTATTCGACTAAACCGCGATCGTTGATTCCGGTTGGTAAGTACTGGTGATCGGTCAAGATGCGATTGACGAGTTCTTGATAGATAGAAGACTGTCGAACCAGTACAGATCGAATCTGTCCAGCAAGCTTTGCTGTTGCAATCAGTTCGCCTTTTTTTGCCAACAGTTGAGCAGAATTAAAAACAGGCTCAAGTCTTAGATTCTGATTGGCAAGAAAACTGATTTCACCTTGCACAAATTTTCGGATTAATTCAACATCATTGAGTTTAGACATTGCCGGAGAGTAGAGGACACGGTGTGTGATTTGATACTTAAGTATTCAACTCGTTCTTTTCTTTCTCCGGAAGAGTTTAAGAAATAAAGTGTGAGGTTTAGAGGGTGTTTAACGTGCGATCGATCACTTGATAAACCGACTCTAATTCGTCATCTGTGATGCAGTAAGGCGGCATAATATAGAGCGTATCTCCAAGCGGACGTAAGAGAAATCCAGCCTCTAAAAACTTTGCTTTGATCACGGAACCAACAGCATTAAAGTAGCCCGATTGTTCTTTAGTTTTGACTTCCATTGCTGCGATCGTGCCGCAAATTCGGAATTGCTTTAATCGAGAATTTGAAAGAAGGTAACGATCAAGAAATTTTCGATGTAAGCTTTCTAGTCTCTGATAAGCATTTGGGTTTTGTTCTAGCATCTCTAGTGAAACAACTCCGGTTGCACAAGCGAGTGGATTTCCAGTGTAAGAATGTCCATGATAGAAAGCTTGAGTCGGATCGTCTTGGTAAAAAGCCTGATAGATAGCTTCAGTTGCAACGGTGACCGAAAGCGGCAAACATCCGCCTGATAGACCTTTAGACAAACAGATAATATCCGGAGCCGTAGCAGATTTGAGGCAGGCAAATAGCTCTCCAGTCCGCCCAAAGCCCGTCATCACTTCATCATAGATCAGGAGCACATTGTACTGATCTGCTAGCTTTCTCAGAGCTTGTAAAAAATCAGGACGACACATTCTCATCCCGGCTGCACCTTGAATCAATGGCTCGATAAAGATGCCGATCGTCGTTTGCTGTTTCAGAAATTGCTCGATCGCTTCTAATGCTTGCGCTTCTTTACGATCGACCTCTTTATCCCCGTCAAACGTCTCAGGAAACGGAACTAAAGCTGTCTCAAACATCAGCGATCGAAACTTTTGCCACCAGGTTGAGCCAGCACCAACCGACATCGCACCGATCGTATCGCCGTGATAACCGCCCTCGAATGTGATGAATGTCGTGCGTTCTTCTCCCAGGTTGCGCCAATATTGATACGCCATTTTGAGTGCGACTTCGACAGAAGTTGAACCATTGTCGGAAAAAAAGATTCTAGTCAACTGCTGCGGCAGATGAGTCAGTAGCTTTTGAGCCAGGTTCTCGGCGGGGTCATGTGTAAATCCAGCAAATATTACGTGTTCTAAGTTTTTTGCTTGTTCATAGAGAGCTTCTGCAAGTTTTGGATGAGCATGTCCGTGAATCGTAACCCACCAGCTTGAGATGCAATCGAGAATTCTGCTATTGTCTTCGAGTTCGAGCCATGCGCCTTCTCCCCGCTTGACCTTTAGTGGGTCGGGGGTCGTTTTCATTTGAGTGAAGGGTCGCCAAATTGGGGAGTGTGTCATAGCAAATTAATATGATCGATCGCGTGAACGATAATATCAAGATTTGGGTTGATCGTGAAAAAGCGTTTATTGATTCTAGGTGGGACAACTGAAGCAAAGGAATTAGCAGAAAGAGCCGCGAAAATTCCGAATTTGGAAGTGATTTCCTCACTAGCAGGACGGACTCAGAATGCAGTCAATCCGATTGGACTCGTTCGAGTTGGCGGATTTGGTGGAGAAGCGGGGTTAGTAACTTATCTTCAAGAGAACTCGATCGATTTACTCATCGACGCGACTCATCCGTTTGCGGCTCAGATTTCTTGGAATGCGGCAATCGCCGCCGATCAAGTCGCCATTCCGAGGTTGATGCTCAGTCGTCCTGCTTGGGAACCAGAACCAAACTGGATTGAAGTCGAAAGTAATGAATTAGCAGCAGAGATTTTACCCGATCTCGCACAGCGAATCTTTTTAACGATTGGACGACAAGAGCTAGCAGCCTTTGCGCATTTGAAACAGCTATGGTTTTTGATGCGAATGATTGATCCACCGACCGGAGTGATCCCACCAGGAGAGGTTTTACTAGCAAGAGGACCTTTTACTGTAGAGCAAGAGCGATCGTGGATTCAGACCTATCAAATTCAAGCCATTGTGAGTAAAAACAGTGGGGGAGAGGCAACCGTCGCAAAATTGAGTGCAGCACAAGAGCTAGATTTACCGATCGTGATGGTAAACCGCCCCGCGATGCCGATGGGAACGAAGGTAGCGGATGTCGATCAGGCATTGCTGTGGATCGCGCGATCGCACGGTTAACTGTGCGATCGCGCAAGGTGCAAATTAATCCAAAATGCCGTCTTTTTTCGCCATCATCATCATCAAATCAACCACCCGATTGGAATAGCCCCACTCATTGTCATACCAAGACACAATCTTAAAGAAATTAGAATTCAGTTCGATCCCTGCACCCGCATCAAAAATGCTAGAACGTCGATCGCCTTGAAAATCTGTTGACACAACTTCTTCATCTGTATAGCCCAAAACGCCCTTCAGCGAAGTTTCTGAGGCTTCTTTCATCACCTCGCAAATTTCCTTGTAACTCGTCGGCTTCTCTGTCTTAAAGGTCAAATCTACTACCGAGACATCTGGAGTCGGAACCCGGAACGCCATCCCAGTGAGCTTGCCTTTGAGTTCTGGCAGAACCAAACTCACCGCTTTTGCAGCACCCGTTGAAGAAGGAATAATGTTTTGGGCTGCACCTCGTCCGCCGCGCCAGTCCTTTTTACTCGGGCCATCGACTGTCTGCTGCGTTGCAGTCATCGCGTGAACTGTCGTCATCAAGCCTTCAGCGATCCCGAAGTGATCATTAAGTACTTTCGCAACGGGCGCAAGACAGTTTGTCGTACAGCTTGCATTCGACACGATCGCATCTTTTGCGGGATCATACGCCTCGTGATTCACGCCCATGAGCAAGGTTTTGACCCGCTCAGGATCTTTAGTCGGCGCGGAAATGATCACTCGTTTTGCGCCTGCTTTGAGATGGGCAGAAGCACTCTCAAAATCAGTAAACAATCCCGTCGATTCTACAATGTAATCTGCGCCAAGATTTCCCCAGGGAAGCTCTACCGGGTTGCGGACTGCAAAACAGGGAATGAACTTGTCATTGATGACAATTCCATCCGGTTTAGCAGTAATCTTACCGGGATAAACTCCATGCGTCGAATCGTACTTTAGGAGATATGCCAAATTGTCGGGTGGAACCAAATCGTTAATTCCCACCACTTCGAGGTCAGGATGCTCAAGTGCAGCGCGGAATACAAGGCGACCAATGCGACCGAAACCATTGATCCCTATTTTCACAGTAGCCATGAAAGAACTCCATATAAGGATGGAAAAATGAAGTATGAAGAGGAGAAACCACACTCCATAATTTTTGGTGTTCAAATACGGTATCGCATTTATTTTAAGAAGCGTTCAGACGTAATCTTTTGATCAGGCTTGGTCAGAATTTGTCAGCAAATGTTTATGTTATGCCTTAGGAAAAAATAATCATTAGGTTTGTTCTTTAACAATTTCTAAGGTATATCAGTAAAGAGATTGTCTAGAAAATTCAGAACTATGCCGCGCACTCGACCTTATCAACCTTCACTTCTGCGATTTTTACATGGGATCAATGCCCTACTGGTTATCGCAGCGTTGATCAGTGGATTTTGGGTTTATGACACGTTTGATGGGCGATTTGGTAAGATTCCTTTGCCGAGAATTAATCCGATTATTGATTACCACGGCACGATCGGGTTAATCGTTTTTCTCTTTTCACCTTGGTTTCTGATTTATTGTTTTTGGTTGGGCAGAAAGAAGCTGATTCAACCGAATGCGATCGCGAATCTAGCTCAAGTCGGCAAACCGATTTGGTGGGCAACGCTGCAACGGTTAACCAATACCGTGACGATTGGGGCAGTGATTTTTGCGGTAGTAACCGGGAGATTGATGGATGAAACTTGGTTGCCTCAAGGTCAGTTATTCCATGTAGCTTACAGTTTTCACCTGATTGCCTGGGCAACGATGCTAGGTTGCTTAGCTCTGCATTTATTGATGAGTGCAAAAGTTGGAGGCGTTCCGCTTTTACTTTCAATGAGCGATTTTAAGGTGCGCCCCGATGATCATCCAAAATTGTGGATTCAGCAACTCCGGAATCGATCATAATCCCTTAGACTGCTAAAGCAACGAGTAGGGATGTTCCGATGAGCTTTACGATCCAGAATGTTTTGATCCCAGACGGTGAGAGCTATAAGACTGTTAATGTGCAGATCCAGGACGATCGTATTCTTGCGATCGCACCTAACTTAGAAGTGATTGGCACTGCGATAGAGGGCAGTCATCAGCTTTTACTACCTGGATTTGTAAATGCTCATACCCACTCTTCTGAAATGTGGCAGCGCGGCATCATTCCTCCGACTCCACTAGAACTATGGATTGCAGAACTTTACAAATTTACACCGCTTGATCCAGCACAGGCTTATCTCAGCGCAGTGGGAACTGCTGTTGAAACCTTAATGACAGGGGGAACCTGTGTTGTGGATCATTTAGTTTTGATTCCAGGTCAAGAACTCGAAACGATCGCGGCAGCAGAACGAGCCTATCGCTCTGTTGGCATTCGAGCGTTTATCGCGCCTTTGATTCAAGATAAAGCTTTGAGTGCAGGGATTCCCACGGGAGGCGACGAAGTAAAACACAGCGAGGATGTGCCAACGACGCAGGCAGTCTTGGATCTCGTGCAAACTGCGGTCGAGCAGTTCCATCGCCCAGACGAAGGGATTGAGATAATGGTCGCTCCGACCGGGATTCAGCTTTGCTCGGATGCGCTGTTTGCAGGTTGTATCGAACTGAGCGATCGCTATGATCTCAATCGTCATGCTCATTTACTAGAAACCAAAGCTCAGCAACTTTTGGCGCAAGAAAAGTATGGCTGTAGTGCCGTTCAGCATCTCAAAGAAATCGGGTTTCTCAGTCCGAGAACCTCTCTCGCTCACTGTGTCTGGCTCGACGATCGCGAGATTGAAATCCTGGCAGAAACGCGATCGACTGTTGTTCACAATCCGCTGAGTAACTTACGTCTCGGCAGTGGAATTGCGCCAATTTTGAAGTACCGCCAAGCTGGAGTCAATGTTTCATTTGGATGTGATGGCTCTGCAAGTAATGACTCTCAAGACTTGCTAGAAGCGATTAAGATAGGTTCAATTCTGCACAATGTGACTGATTTTGATTACCAGTATTGGATTACGCCTCGGCAGGCAGTAGACATGGCATCACTCGGAGGCGCAACAGGCTTAAACCGAGCCGATCAGTTCGGAACACTCGAAGTGGGTAAAAAAGCAGATCTTGTCCTGTACGACTTGAAGAGTTTATCGTTACTTCCCAGAACTGATCCAATCGGATTACTAGTTTTGGGTCGCCCTGTGAATGTTGTCAGTTATGCCTGGGTGAATGGAAAACAGGTTATCTCTGATCATGAAATCTGCAACGTCAGCGTCAATGATCTAAAAGAGAAATTGTTCGAGCAAAGTCAATGGAGTCCGAAACGCAAGTCAGCAGCAATCTCGAAAACAGAAGCGCGATATCGATCGGTGATGGGGTTGTCTGAGAGACTGTCTTAAAGGCGCTCTCACGATACAGCTTCGGCAGTGCAGTAAACCGGGAGAGAAATTCTCGATCGCTAAAACTCCACCGATTGACATCTGGCAAGGGATCGATTTCCAATCACATCGCTTTCTTCGCAGGCGTTTTCAAAATCCGTTTTACCAACTCTGGAATCTCAGAAGGACGGTCTGCCACGAGAATTCCGGCTCGCTTAAATGCAGAAATCTTGCTTTCAGCCGTGCCAAGATCCGGTCCCAAATCTGCCGCTTGCGAATCAATAATCGCCCCTGCATGTCCCATCCGCCGATTTCGAGGCGCACTCCGACCTGCTACATACGCGATCACAGGCTTATCGATCGCTTCTGCAATATAATGCGCCGCGACCTCTTCGCAATCTCCCCCAATCTCCCCAACCAGCACAATCACATCTGTCTGCGGATCTTCGTCCAAGATCTGCAACCACTGGGGAAACGTCGAACCCAAAATCGTATCGCCCCCAATACTCACCGCGATCGACTGCCCTAATCCTGCCTGCGACAATGCCCAAGCTACTTCATACGTCAAGGTTCCATTCCGACTCACCAGCCCAATCGAGCCAGGTCGATAAAAATTAGGTGGATGAATTCCCAGCAACATCTGTCCCGGAACAATCACACCTGGACTATTCGGACCCACAATTAAAGTATCCGTTGCCTCAGCCTTACGGATCAGATGTACCATATCTAAAGGAGGGATTCCTTGACTAATCAATACAATCTGACGAATTCCGACCGAAATCGCTTCGAGTGCCGCATCTAATGCTGCATAAGGCGGTGAAAAAATCACTGTTGTATCAACCGCACCCATCTTTGAGATTGCCTGCTCCAGCATGTCAAACACTGGAATCCCAGCCAGCAGTTGCCCGCCCTGTCCAGGGCTAACACCCGCAACAATCTGAGTTCCGTAATTCTGCATCAATGGAGTGTAGACTTCCCCCAAGGGTTCCAAAATGCCCTGCACAATCACTTTGCTGGCTGGCGTAAAAATCATAAGAAATTGGTAAGCGCTGCTAGATAAAAATCATTCCGCCGAATGGAGTACGAGACTGTTCAAAATGAGCTTTTCGCTAAGACTATAGACGGTTGACAATGAGGATACAAGCCATCTTTCTTCATCATTCTCTGACACAGGTATTCGTCTTGCTAATACCGCTACGGAATGAAGATATTCCTTAGACTCAAGCTAGAGTCCTGTATCATAGCGCTATTAACTCGCTCAAGTCATCATCACAATTATAGTTGCGTCGTCTAGATTACAACTCCTGAGAATTGCCAGAGTCTAAAAACGAAACTTGTATTTGAATAAAAAGATCCGTAAAAATACGCGAATTATATTTTGGTTAAAATTAGGTTAATACAGTCTTAACCTTCGTGCCTTTTCACTAATGTAATCAATTGCGCGATCGCACTGTCGAGATCGTCAAGAACCAAAGCAGGGGTCACAGCTAAGATCTCTTTCGCCTCATCCATTCCTGTCCCCAAGAGTCGAACCACAAGTTTAGGCAGTGCTGAACCTCGACTGATGCGGAGATTTTCCTTATGTGCGCCAATTGCGAGCGTTGGGGCAGGAGGACGCTGGAGAAATCGTGCGATCGTTGTTGCAATCCGGTCGCTTGGCACGGTTCCCCCTACTAAGTTGACGAGAATGACTTTGACTTGTTTATTTTGTGACAGCATCTTCAAGCCTTGATCGACTCGATCGCAGAGCGTATCCGGTTGCCAATCATGGTGAGTTTCACTCCCAATATTGAGATAGTGCAAGAGCTTGCCCCCCGACTGACTGACTAGATCCATCGTTGCCATCGTCAAAGCCGCGCCATTGCACAAAACAGCAATCTGCCCGTCTGTATCGATCGTCGTTAAGGAGTCAGGTAAGCGATCGAGGACAAATTTTCGCGGTCGGCTATCTAAAGCCGCAAGAGCAGGATGTCGTCCTAATGCTGCATCGTTGACGCTAATTTTTCCATCTAGCGCCATCACCTCGCCTGCTGCATTCACACCCAATGGATTAATCTCAACGAGATCTAAATCTTTGTCAATAAATAAGCGGTACATCCGCTCAACGACATCGCTCACCGCATTGATTAAATCTCCGCTCAGCCCCATTTTTATCGTCAGTCTTCGAGCGTAGAATGAGGAGAAATCTTGATCGACCACCACATGCTGCATTTCATCGATCGCATTCTGGACATCGATTCCACCTTTTTTAGAACCCAGTAGTACAGGACGACGAATCGAGCGATTTAACACCACCGCTAGATAGAATTCTTGCTGAGTATCATATTTTGCTTCTGCAAGCAGAACTTTTGGATATTCCCCAACAATCGACAAATTAAAGATCGAATGAGCAGCGGCAATCGCATCGATCGTATTGTTGACAAATCGAATGCCCCCGACTCTGCCTCGCTCTCCAATATAGACCTGCGACTTTAGCACGATCGGATAAGGAATCTTTAGGGCTTTTAAATCAGTAGGACGCTCAATCCGCTGTGCTGGAAGCACAGGAATGCCAACTTCGCGAAACAAATCTTTAGCTTGATATTCGAGTAAATCCATTACAGAAGAGGCTGACGTTGACGGTTTTTCCATTCTTTGGCGACGCGATCGATGCCGTAAAATTTCTGCCAAAAGCGATCGACGATCCATGTCGGTAACACCTTAGTCATCATAAATAACAGGAAACCTCCAGCAGTCGCCGCAACATATCGAGGGCGAGGATATTTCGCCATGATAGCCTTGACGATGACTGCTGCAACTCGTTCAGAACTCCATGCCTGACTTCTTGTTAGTTTATCCAAGTTATCGAGATTCTCAAATGCCGCACGATACGGAGTATTCTTCCCTTCTGGAATCGTGGTATCAACTTCACGCTCAACCACCTCAAAAAAATCCGTACTGACTGGACCCGGTTCGATCACACTGACTCGGATGTTAAATGGCTCTAATTCACGTCGCAAGCTATCACTGAGAGATTCTAGAGCAAATTTAGAAGCACTATACAGCCCACAGAAGGGAAATGCAATGCGCCCTCCTAGTGAACTGACGTTAATAATTTTGCCGCCGCCTTGATCCCGCATCACTGGAGTTAACGCCTGAATCAGCCCAATTGCTCCAATCACATTCACCTGAAACTGTCGCTGAACTGCCTCGATTGGAATCAGTTCAATTGGACCCATTTGCCCATACCCGGCATTATTGACTAAAACATCGACTCTGCCAAATTTGTCGATCGCCGTTTTTGCCAACGCTTTTACTTGATCCGGTTGAGCCATATCTGTTGCAATGGTCAAAACCTCGGCTCCTGCTTGCCGAGCGCCATTGGCCACAAGGTCAAGCTTGGCGATATTTCGTGCTGTCAAGATCAATTGGATTTTGGGAGTACGATCGGCGAGAGCTTGAGCAAGTGCCGCTCCAATTCCAGTGGATGCACCTGTAATAAGAACTACTTGAGACGACGCAGACATAAGTAAAAAAGAATGATTTCACCTTCTCAATCCTATGCCATCTGGATTAATCCTAGCGGAGTAGTTATTGAATTAAAAATAGCAACCAAAATTCTGATCTCAAATAGAATTGCACAGAGGTTTAAGGCAGTCCCTCGACTGGGATCACAATGTGAAACTGAGTGCCTCCTTCAGGGTTTGAGCAACACTGAATTATCCCTCCATGCCGCTCTGTAATGACCTGATAGCTAATCGACAAGCCTAACCCAGTTCCTTTACCAACTGGCTTTGTTGTAAAGAACGGATCAAATAATTTTGATTGGATCGCAGCAGGAATTCCAGGACCATTATCTGCAATCAGAATCGAAACTTGATTCTCATCGGTGACTTTCGAGGTAATGGTAATTGTAGGTGGATTCGCGGCTATCGCTTGACTTGAGCGCTGAAGGATATATTCATCTAACGCATCGATCGCATTCGCCAATAAATTCATAAAGACCTGATTCAATTGCCCTGGATAACAGTTGACAAATGGCAATTTTCCGTAGTTCTTAACAATCTTAATTTCTGGGCGTTCTGAGGTTGCTTTGATCTGGTTTTGCAGAATCAGTAGCGTACTTTCAATCCCTTCATGAATATCTACCGCTTTCATTCCATTCTCATCTGAACGTGAGAAATTTTTCAACGATTTCACAATCTCTCGAATTCTTTCAGTTCCCATGCCCATGGATGAGAGGACTTTCAGCAAGTCTTCTTGGAGAAAATCAATATCAACATCTTCATTAAGTGCAACAAGTTCAGAAGCGGGGTTTGGGTAGTACTTCTGATAAGCTTGCAAGACCTTCAACAGGTCTTCTACATATTGCTCGACATAGTGCAAATTGCCATGAATGAAGTTAACTGGATTGTTAATCTCATGAGCGACTCCTGCAACCAATTGTCCCAAGCTTGACATCTTCTCAGTTTGAATCAGTTGAACCTGAGTTTCCTGCAATTCTTGCATTGCTGCTTGCAGTCGTTTTGCCTGTTTTTCTGCAATCTCAGCTAAATTTTCCTTGATCTGGAGTGCGCTCTGAAGTTGAGATTTCTGCTGAGTGAGATCCTTTGTCAGTTTACGGGCTTCATCTAGCGCAATGTTTTGGGCTTGCACGAGAAAGAGGAAATCAACAATCGGATCGAAAATTGCAAAGTCTTTCAGCTTTAATCCCAAAGGTGCGAGTTGCTTCGTATCTGTAATCCAAGGAGACCCGAGGAAAAAGATCACGTCTTGTTCCTCGACATACACCATTTGCCCCCTGATTTGAACATCACTGTGCAGGGATTCTAGCAAAAATAGCGCACGAGGCTGCTTCTTAATCGCCTCAAAGTCGAGTTGAACCTTGGGTCGGCTAATTCTAAAATGCTCACCTACTGAGCGACCCACTAAAACTCCCTCACTCATCTGTTGCAAAACTTTCCCGGCTTGAACGATGGTGAGTGCGCGATCGTACACAAAATGAAAAGGAAATACATTTGCGAACAGATGAGGAGGTAAGCTCTGAGGGAATGCAACGGCACAGGGCAATTCAAGCGACATAATAGTAATACGCGATTAGTTCTGCTTATACTTGATCAAGAATTCATCGTGGTCAGCACCGTCTTCTTTGCTCTGAGTTTGTGCAACTTCTACCTCAGTATCAAATCGACTGCCTAAGCCTTTCACTAAACCGAGTACCATCGGCGCAAGACCTGCGCGATCGCTGTGATATTCCAGCGTCAGCAGATCGTCATCCGTCTTAGTACAATCAAACGAGGGTGGCTGAAGCTTCGGAAATGTAATGCCAACTCTTGCATGGAGCGCATCTAGATTCTGCAAGAATTCGGGTAAATTATCCCCACTCATTTCCATCAACTCGCCATAGCCTTCTTCAGCCGTATATGTCACCCAAAATTCGCCGAACGCCTGCATAATTTCCGAGGAAGATAACCCCAAAACTACACTTGCGGCTCTGACTAGCCGATGGGTGACATCATCAGGATAGCCTTCCATACTGAGGAAAGTATCCGTTTCAATCTCAGCTTTCTGTCGAATCTGTTGCCAAGTCTCTTCCCCAAATTGGCTACAAACCATGTCATGGATTGCCTTGTTTACCAAGCCGTACATCTTAACCTCCCCATAAATTTTTTGTGAAGTAAATTTAGTGTTCCCGACTGAGCAACAGTGACGACAGCGTTTTTACACTTTATGAAGCGTGAGTTGTTTTTCCACTTGAGCGGTTTGGCGTTGAACTCCATTAAAGAACTGAACACGGGCATCTAGCGCTCGGATAATTGCAGATTCCACATCCCGCACTTGTTGAACAGAAGTCAACCGAGGTTCAAGTAATGCGGCTAATCTTGCTGCATGACCATCATCGACATGAATATGTACAGTGAAAAATGCCATCGCGTCTTCAGATAGAGTCGTTGCACCCGTAATGCCTTGTTGAAGCTGAGTATATAGAGTTCCAACAATGCCTTCTGAGGCAAAACAAACTGCACCTAAAGCACCGAGATAACTATGCTGATAGGGGAGAGCAAGGTAGGTTTCAATCATGTGCAATGTTTCTGGCTCTGGAGACATTCCTGCTAGCATGGCATCATCAATATCCAAAGCGCGGGTAAAGCGTCGAAACAATTCTGGATGAGCAGCAGATGGATTTCCTTCTCCCATCTCATCTACAAGATTTTCTAAGATCACTTGCTGCGCTTCGGCATCAGGACAACGCGCGAGAATGCTTGCTAAAATGCGGTTGAAGACGTTTGAGAAATGATACATCTGAACTGCTAAGATCCGAATTTCTGGAAGAGTCAGACGTTCTGTACGGCAGCGAGTTAGAAATGAATGATTCCAAAGCGGGTGCGATTTTGCAGTGTCACGAAACTGATCTAGCACAGACATTGAGAGTGAGTTCATTTTGAAATTTGAATCGCTAAATGAAGGGGATAATCGACCAAGGGTTTGAAGAATGCTTCATCGAGTTCGATATGCTCTGGCAGTACTCGAAGTTCTTTCAAGACAGGCATTTTGCTAAAGCCAGCTTGATTCATTGCCTCGAAGTAGTCTTCCAAAGTTTTGTGAACCAATTGGACTTCTAACCAAGAGTCGTCTCGTTTCCAGATTCGCCCCGGAAATTGTTGGTCGCGCTTGCTGAAGTAGCCTGCACCACCAACCTCGAAGTAAAAGGGATATTCTGCCGATCGCATGTAGGGAAAAGCAGGGTGAGGAATGCTGAAAATAAATCGTCCACCGGGACGCAGCACTCGCACGACTTCTGCCATACATTGTTGGGTCTGCTCGATCGAAAGATAGTTGAACAAGAAAACTGCGACAACCAAATCAAATTCAGCTTCCGAAAATTGGCTCAAGCTTGTAGCACAACCTGCTTCAAACTGAATGCCCAGCGGTTCCTGAATTTCCTGAGATCGCGCTGCATCGATCATGCGTTGTGACAAGTCCATTCCATGAACTCGATCGGCTCCGCAGCGACGCAGTTCGCGGCTACAGTAGCCTTCTCCACACCCTAAATCGAGAATATGCAGACCCTCAGCGGGTTGGCAGAGTTGCAATAAGGCTGGGCGAGCCGTGAAGTCAGACAACGAAAGAGGTTGTGATCTCACCCAGCGATCGGCTGTGGTGTTGTAGAGTTCTTGAGTGGATTGTGTCATCGCTCTAATGAAATTGAGTCAGCTTTAACATGCCCTTGATCGCGCTACAGACCACCAGAGGTTTTTAGTCCTGAAAGAGCGGAACAGTGCGATAGCCACGGTTGTAAAGTGGAACTGGAGCAGTTGGATCATGTTTCATCTGATGGATAGATTCGTCGAACACAATCATGGTTTCTCGTCCGACTTTGAGCCATTCTTCGTAAGGCACTGAATTGTCTTCTTCAATACCACCGACTAAAGGTGGAACCATTGCACGGTAGACATCATTGAATTTGCGACGAAAGCGGAAATCCACAGAGATGCGAACGCCCTCCAAGCGGCGACGAACCGTTTGATGCAGCCCACGCGCATCGTTGAAGTACATCGTGCCATGTTGAAGCTGAGCGCCTTCGTAGGTTTTGACCATGGGAATATCTTTGCCTTCATCAAAGTCAGACATGATTCGCATTGCGCCTAATTCCATTTCGCGTGGCATCTCTCCAGCCTCGATCGTCAAATGCTCAATGTCACCAAACAGAGGTAAAACTACCACAGTCGCATCTGGATGAACCCCTGCCCAAACATCACTGTGACGCTTCGCGCTATTGAAGGGCAACTTCAGTTTTTCAGGAGAAATTTCGCCGTACATGACACGCAGATTGACGGGTAAATCGACTGCATCGATCAAGTCGTTCGCATCCAACGATGAAAAAGCAGTCGCAATGCTTTTCTGAAAGGCGTTGAACTCCAGGGTATGTTCGCGCTTGGGAACGAGTAGTCCGGTTCCAGTATGGTTTGAAAGCTTGCCTCTTGCTTCGAGAAGTGCCTTGACGAGAGCAGCTTCAGACAGAATGAGCGGGCTGCCCAAACAAGCAGAGATGTAAGTTGCTGCTGCTACTCGAATTTGCTGGAACAGTTTCTGATCCAAAGTGTGTTCAAACAGTAAGCGATAGTCATGGCGAGTCGCCATCCGAGAGGCAAGCTCGTTAAAAAGCTGATCGCCCAGTTGTGAATAGACAATTGCATCTGTCGTAATCGTGTTATCGCTAGACTTGGAGCGTTCAATCATTCTAACCATTTCTTTCATCCTTATAGTCAAGTCAATCAACGTATCTTGGGCACAAGAAATCTAGGCTCCTTAACAGAGCGCGCCCAAACTAAAGTGTGAAAAGCTTTGCGAGTCGTTTTTAATTAGTTAACTCGCTGTCATATGCAGAATCTAATTGGCGAAAGTAAGGTGACTTCCGAATTGCAGCATCCCTGAACTAAATTTGTTCTAACAGATGAATTTCATTAATCACAAGTGTTGAAAATACAGATCTTTAGAGATTGGTTTGAAACTGTTGTTTTTAGAGACTGAAATCGAGTGAAGGTCAGCCTTTTCGTAACTGATCTTGAGAAAAGACTTTATGAAGCGATTACAGAAACCGCTTCTCTGTTAAGCCAAGACATAGACCGTATTATTGCGAGATTGAAGCTTTTGAATGAACCTTTTTGGAAGTGTTGCAGTCAAAACTAGTATCCTCAATTGAAGGTACATCTCTCAGTGTTAGCGGTAGCAATTTCTTGGATAGGTTATACATTCCCGGTGCAAGCAAATGACTCTTTCTCAAATTCTGCGGATCAGGGCGATCGTGAACTGATTGTCGCTGCTGTTGAAGGAGATACTCAGAGCTTTCGCCGCCTGTATCGCCGTTATCATCAGCGGGTGCGCGCATTGCTCTACCAACTTTGCGACGCACATGCGATCGATGATCTGGTTCAAGAAGTGTTTTTGCGGGTCTGGAAAGGCTTGCCCAAATTTCGGCAGTCTTCGCAATTTTCAACCTGGCTCTATCGAATTGTCTGGAATGTCGCATCTGACTATCGCGCTGCTGCTGCAAAAGGTAGATCGCGCTTGGAAGTGTTGACTCAAAATGCTCCAAAGCAACAGGATGCGCCAGATTTAATTCAACTGCATTATGAGGATATTGTGAGAAGAGGATTACAAGAATTGAGTTTTGATCATCGGACAGTGTTGGTCATGCACGATTTAGAAGGAATGCAGCAAAAAGAAATCGCTGAAATTCTACAGATTCCAGTCGGCACAGTTAAATCTAGATTGTTCCATGCTCGTGGTGCGATGCGTCAATTTCTCGATCGTCAAGGAGTCCAGTTATGAAACCCTTTCCTGAAGATGACGAAGATCTGACGCAGTTTCTCCAACGTCATCGCTCTAGTCCCCCTCCTGCTGTGCCTGGATTAGAAGATCGCATCATCCAATCCTTGCCGCGCAGGTCTTCTGTGTCTCGTCCTCTCATTCTCTTTGCGGCTGGCATTGCAGCTTGCTTTATAGGAGTGATTTTGGCTCAACCTGCACGATCGCCCTCTGTCGATGCTGAGGCTCTCGAATTTATGGAGAGTAATTGGTCAGGGGTGATCGAAGGAGCATCGACGAATGATATGACGGATTATCTTGCTTTTGTTGAAAATAATTAGGAGTTGAAATTTATGTTGCGCCGTGTCGCGATCGTGGTCGCTTCAACCGTACTTGTTTTAGTAGGAAGTGCGGCGGTTTTGCAGGCGATCGATTTTAGAAATCCGAATGAACGAATTGCCCAGGCTCCCGATCGCCCTGGGAAGCGAGGTATGGGATTAATGCGGGATCTGAATCTTTCATCGGATCAGATGACGCGAATTCAGCAAATTCGATCGCGGTATCGGGATCAGTTAGAGCGCGATCGCACGACTGCTCGACAAGCTCAGCAAGAATTACGCACATTAATGGCTGGGAATGCGACCGATGATCAAATTCGGGATAAGTTTCGTCAAGTTCAAGCCTTAAGAACTAGAACCGCAGAGGCTCAGTTCAACAGTATGTTAGAAATGCGAGGCGTTCTGACTCCAGAACAACGTCAGAAATTTGCTGAGCGGATGGAAAAGCGTCGAGGAGAAATGCGAGAGCAGGGTAGAGATAGAATGCCAGGGATTTGATAGGGGGTGGGAAGTCCTCCCCTATCAGACTCTAAAAGTCTTCTTCGTAAGCAGGCGAATCTCCGCCTCCGCCTTCGCTGTCTCGCTTTGATCCGAGTAGTTGAAGGCGATCGACTGAAATTACAGGGGAAGTTCTGATTGCTCCCGAATTTTTATCCGTCCAGCTATCTAGTTTTAGTGCGCCCTTCACCCCGATTAAACTCCCCTTGCGCACCCAGTTTGCCGCAACTTCTGCCTGCTTACCCCAAAGCTCCAAATTAAACCAATCTGGCTGATCACTATTGCGAGTTTGACGATTGACTGCCAATGTCAGCCGACATTTCACACTGCCCGACTCAAAATATTTGACATCGGGATCTCCGCCAACTCGCCCAACGAGGGTCACAACATTTAAGCTCATGGTTCCTTTGTACTAAATGATTCGATCGCTTCTATATTAAATGATTTTCTGGATGAATGTGCCTATCTTGTGATCACCCCTAGACTCAGAGGTGAAACTGTAATAAAATCCACTATCGATCAGCATCATTACACACCCTTTCATCGATCAGCGTACTCATTGCAGTTAAAGAGGCAAGAATCTAGTGGGTTTTTTCAATCGCTTCTCCCTCTCGCGGGACATGGGTATCGATCTCGGTACCGCTAACACCCTAGTCTACGTATCCGGTAAAGGGATTGTTCTGTCGGAACCCTCTGTGGTTGCGATGGATCAGTCCGAGAAAGTCCCACTAGCAGTGGGAGCAGACGCAAAACTAATGCTAGGTCGAACTCCAGGAAATGTTGTGGCATTGCGCCCATTACGAGATGGGGTGATTGCTGACTTTGATACTGCTGAATTGATGCTCAAACACTTCATCCAGCGCGTGCATGAAGGAAAAGCATTAGTCTCTCCTCGCATTGTGATTGGCATCCCTAGCGGGGTCACAGGGGTTGAAAGACGGGCTGTGATGGAAGCTGCTTCCCAAGCAGGAGCGCGTGAAGTTTATCTGATTGATGAACCTGTCGCTGCTGCGATTGGAGCGGGGTTGCCTGTGGCAGATCCGACGGGCAATATGATCATTGACATTGGGGGCGGAACGACTGAAGTTGCTGTTCTCAGTTTGCAAGGGACGGTGTTGAGCGAGTCGGTGAGGGTTGCTGGGGATGAACTCAGCGATGCGATCGTGCAATACATGAAAAAAGTCCACAACCTTGTCATTGGGGAACGGACGGCTGAAGAAATTAAGATTCAAATCGGCTCAGCTTATCCTGGTGCAGTCGATGAAGAAGTGATGGAAGTTCGCGGACTTCACTTGCTGTCTGGATTGCCTCGAACCGTGACGATCAAAGGGCCTGAAATTCGCGAGAGTATGTCTGAGCCTTTGTCTGTCATTGTCGATGCAGTGAAGCGGACATTAGAAAGAACGCCTCCGGAACTTGCCGCCGATATTATCGATCGCGGCATCATGCTGGCAGGAGGCGGAGCATTGCTGAAAGGCATTGACACGCTGATCAGTCATGAAACGGGAATTGTCGTTCATGTTGCCGCTGATCCATTAAGTTGTGTTGTGTTAGGAACCGGGCGTGTGTTAGAAAACTTTAAGCAATTAGAGCGGGTATTCAGTACTCGTCCGCCTCGCTAGGTTGTCCGGATTGGACGATCGTTCAAGCGGAGATTGTTTTTTAGAATGGTTGGGCTGCTCACTGAATTGAGAACGCTGAATGTACGAATTGCGCCGCTGGTGGGATCGATTTGGGATTCCATTTACTCTTGCTACTCTTGGGTTGGGAACTGCACTCTTGGTTCGTCAGAGTCAAGCTGGGTTTGTAATGGATACTTACCAATTGCTGACTCGTCCATTTCAGAGCAAGCCTGTCGCGATGGATCGCTTAGTGAATGCGCAAAACGGTGAGCTGCGGCAACGATTGATTGAGCTAGAAAGCAAAAATCAAAAGCTAGAAGAACTATTGGGATTTGCGAAGTCTAGAAAAATTGAAGGAATTCCAGCATCGGTGATTGGGCGGAGTGCGGATCATTGGTGGCAGCAAGTTACATTAGGGCGCGGTTCTCAAGATGGCGTAAAAGAAGGAGACGTGGTGATGAGTCCGGGTGGACTTGTTGGGCGAATTGTTCACGTATCTTCTAATACCAGTCGAGTCCTGCTGCTTAGTGATCCTTCTAGCCGGGTGGGGGTGATTATTAGCCGCAGTCGGTTTATGGGCTATCTGCGCGGAAAGACAGGCAATCGCGTCGTGATGGAGTTTTTTGAGAAGGTTCCGGATGTCCGCAAAGATGATGTGGTTACGACCTCTTCGTTTAGTCAGCTATTTCCAGCAGGAATTCCGATCGGGCGTGTTGAGTCTGTTGATTTAGCTAAGAGTCCGGCTCCCGAAGCCACGATCGAACTGACTGCTCCGATTAGTTATTTAGAGTGGGCAATGATTTATCCCCATTCTCCTGCTTTAGCAGATCCTCAACCTGCAACAAAACCGAAGTTCGTTCCTTCCCCGTCTTCTGAAGCTTCACCCTCTCCTGAAGTTTCACCCTCTCCTGAAGCCTCGGCTGCTCCTGACCCCAGTATTTCGCCGTCTCCTGAAGCTTTACCGAGTCCTACGCCATGAGCCTGCGAGCGATCGAGAATTTTGTCGATACCTATCCGAGCACTCGTCCAGTGGTGAATGGGGCGGTCACAGTCGCATCGGTATTTTTGTGTTTGCTGATTTTGCCGCTGCGATTGCCGGGAATGGAATTAGCGGGCATTAGTCCAAACTGGCTATTAATTTGGGTGGTTGCTTGGAGTGTCAAGCGGGTGGTGTGGCAAGGCGCAATGGCGGGATTAATCCTAGGACTCTTGCAAGACGGCATGACTTCGCCAGAACCGACTCATGCGATCGGACTGATGATTGTGGGCGGATTGACGGCGAAATTGCAGAAGCAGAGATATGTGCAAGAAGACTTTATTTCGGTTGCATTGATTGTCTTCCTGATGGCAGTGATTTCGGAGACAGTCACGGCGCTACAGTTTAGTTTCTTAGGGGGACGATCGCTCTCTGAGATTTGGACTTATCACCAATTTATCGCTTTGAGTTCTGCAATTTTAAGTAGCTTGTGGGCTCCTGTTGTCTATTTTCCCCTGAATTATTGGTGGGAAAGCATGAGGATTGACGAACCTAGCTAGTTGGTGTCTGGAGCTTAGATTTTAGATTGGGCGATCGCTCAATCTTAGTTTGCGATCGGCATAATTTTTCGGATTGAAGCGTAAATGATTTGGGGATCGTATGGATGACCTCAAAAATTGGCGCATAACTTGAAGAGAGTAGCATAATATACTCATCCAGGCTGATTTTTTACTGTAAGATCACTTGCATTCTATTTGTGGTTACTGATGTAAACACGAGTAGTGAGCTTGTTGTTGACGATCGAGATCGCGATTGTGACAGCAATGATTTGAAAAGTAAGTCAGAGCGCTGAGTTCGTTATCTTACTTCTGAGTTATGAAATTTCATCGAGATCCCCGAAATCTAACCCGCAGACAGTTCACGGCACTTTCGACAGTTGGTTTTCTCAATTGGATGGCAGCGAGTGCAGGGGCGACGGTAACCTTGCCAAATTTGATTCCTTCTCCAACGCGATCGATGAAATTAGGAACGACATTTAGCCAGTTGCAATGTTGGTATTTGGGTTTGAATTATCGTGAGGCGTTTCAGGCGATTTGCGATTTAGGATTTGAGCGATTGCGATTGTGTGCCTACTGGCATGAGTTGCAGCCGCAAGCGAATCAGTTTGATTTTAGTAAGATTGATTGGCTCTTAGATGAAAGCCATCGACGCGGAATTGAGGTGGTGTTGGCGGTTGGGATGAAAGTCCCTCGGTATCCAGAGTTTCATTTCCCAGATTGGATGAGGGCGAAGTATGACACAAGCAGCGCGAGGATTATGGATCGCGATCCTGCGATTGCGGATCTGACATTAAAAATGCTCGATCGTGTTGTGACTCATGCGCGAACGGCTCCTGCCCTCAAGTATTGGCAGGTAGAGAATGAGCCATTTACGACATTAGAGATTACGCATGGGCGATCATTGAGTGAGAAGTTTGTTAGACAAGAAGTAAAGCTAGTGCGATCGCGGATGCGAGTCGGACAGAAGATTTTGCTAACGAATGCTGTGACGCTGCCCGATGGACAGGGACAGGAGGATGCTCAGGCGTTTCGGGCGAGTCTTTGGCTGGCGGATGCGGTCGGCTTTAATGTCTATACGAAAGTACCACAAGGTGCGAGTCAGGCTTATCTTGAGGCGCAGCCTTTGTATTGGAAGAAATTGCAGGATTGGAGAGCGCAGTTGCGGCGATGGGGGAAGGAGGGCTGGATTGCGGAGGCGCAAGCGGAACCTTGGGAAGCAAATGAGTTAGTTCCGGTGTCGCAACTTGAGTATCCGAGTTCATCGCCGATTCAGGCGACGAGTCTCGTCGATCGAGTTCAGGAGATTGGTTTTGATCCGGTGATGTTGTGGGGCTGTGAGTATTGGTATTGGCAGCGCAAGCAGGGGCGGGATCAGTGGTGGTCAGGAATGCAGCAATTGTTGGGGAATTTGTAGGCTATGTTCCAGAGCGTGATCGCAAGGCTTCATCCATAAACGAGCGATCGCCCAATTGTTTTAATTGCGGTCCATATTTGCCAAATTCCACCACACTGATGGAGGCTGCGGGCATATCAATTCGATCGCGATATCTGCCCAAATCAATGCCTAATAGCCCGCATAGAATAATTCGCAACGTTGCTTTGTGCGAGACAACGAGAACATTGCCAGATTCGTATTTCGCTTCAATTTCAGAAATGACTAATGCTGCCCGACTCGCAATCTCAACCGCTGTTTCTCCACCGGGTGGAGCGTTCCAAGCAGGCTCAGTCATCCAATGAATGTAAGTCTCTGAATCATTCTGTTTCACATCATCCTGAGTTTTACCTTCCCATTCTCCGTAGGCGATTTCTTTCAGACCTTCTCGGAGTTGCATCTCTATGCCAATGGCATTGCATAAAGGTTTTGCAGTCGCGATCGTTCGTTGCATTGGGCTGGCGTAAACGGCTGTCCAATCGAGATGGGAATAGGCTGCACCAAAGGCTTCTGCCATTTGTAACCCTTCAGGTGTGAGTTCAGGATCGAGTGACCCGCAGAATCCACCAGAGCGACTATATTCGGTTTCTCCGTGACGGATGAAATAAAGCGTTAAAGCCATGAGTAAAATTAATTCAGGGTTGACATGCTGGAGGAGATCCCCCAATCCCTCGACTAGAATTGGGGAACTGAGGGAATCCCACCGCTCGAAACGAAGCCAATCTACATCAAAGTATCAGGACAATGAATCGAACAGGGTTCATTTGGAGGGCAGATCTTGAGTGGATCAATTTTCCAAACCTCTTTCACATAGTCTCGAATCGAGCGATCGCTCGAAAATTTGCCCATTCGCGCTGTATTCAAAATGGACATGCGAGTCCATTGATCTTGATCGCGATACGCTTCACCCACGCGCTCTTGAGCTTCAATGTAAGATTGATAATCTGCAAAGAGTAGATAGGGGTCTTGGGACATCAACGAAGTCACTAAAGGCTTAAATAGCATTGGATCGCCTTGAGAAAAGAAGCCAGAGCTAATTCGGTCGATCGCGTTTCTTAGTTCTGCATTTTCGTTGTAGTAGCTCATCGGATCGTAGCCTTTTGACTTGAGATCCGAAACGTCTGGAGCCGTTAGTCCAAACAAGAAGAAATTCTCTGCGCCGACTTCTTCACGGATTTCGATATTTGCACCGTCGAGTGTTCCGATCGTGAGTGCGCCGTTCATTGAGAACTTCATATTGCCCGTGCCAGAGGCTTCTTTTCCAGCCGTTGAGATCTGTTCAGAAAGATCGGCAGCAGGATAAACTCGTTGAGCAAATTTGACGTTGTAGTCTTTGAGAAAAACGACTTTTATGCGACCTCGAACATCTGGATCAGAATTTACGACATCGGCAACAGAATTGATCAGTTTAATCATTAACTTCGCCATCTGATAGCTGGGTGCAGCTTTTCCGCCAAAGATAAAGGTTCGCGGCGTAATGTCGAGATCAGGATTCGCTTTGATCCGATTGTAGAGCGTGACGATGTGTAATACGTTTAGATGTTGACGTTTGTATTCATGAAAGCGTTTGGATTGAATGTCAAAGATAGAATCAACATTCACAGTAATTCCGTTCTGGTCTTGAATGTAGTTTGCGAGGTCTTGCTTGATCGCTTGCTTGATCTGTCGCCATTCGTTTCTAAATTGTGCCTCTTCGACAAATGATTCTAGGTTGCGTAGCTCTTGGAGATGTTTAATCCAGTTATCTCCAATTTTACGGGTGATCAGTTGGGTCAATCTAGGGTTACTGAGGACTATAAATCGACGAGGAGTTACCCCATTCGTTTTATTGTTAAATCGCTCCGGATACATCTCAGCAAAATCGTGCAGGACATCTTGCTTGAGTAATTGGGTGTGCAGTTCAGCCACGCCATTAATCGAATAGCTTCCTAATGTTGCTAAGTGTGCCATTCTCACAAAGCGATCGCCCGTTTCATCAATCAACGACATGCGTCGTACTCGATCGTCATCTTTTGGATATCTCAGTCGAACTTCATTGAGAAATCGCGCATTCAGTTCGTAAATGATTTCTAAGTGTCGAGGGAGCAAAGAACCGAAAAGCCCAACTGACCAGCGTTCTAAAGCTTCTGGTAGCAGGGTGTGATTTGTATATGCCATTGTGTTTTGAGTGATGTGCCATGCTTGCTCCCACTCCATGCCATACTCATCCATCAGTAACCGCATCAATTCAGCAACCGCGATCGCAGGATGTGTATCGTTCAACTGCACCGTGAATTTTTCGTGAAAAGTTTCAATCGGTAATCCTCGACGATCGCAATGAATCCGAATCATGTCTTGCAGCGAACAAGACACAAAGAAATATTGCTGTTCTAAACGCAATTGTTTCCCTTGAATCTGTTCATCATTTGGATAAAGTACTTTTGAGACATTTTCGGAGAAGACTTTGTTGCCTACTGCGCCGTAGTAATCTCCCGCGTTAAAGGCTTTGAAATCGAATGAATCGACAGCCTGGGCTGACCAAAGCCGTAAGGTGTTCGTGGAACTGGTCTCATAGCCCAAAATTGGGGTGTCATAGGGAACACCTTGCAACACGCGATCGGGAATCCATTTCACCTGACTCCGCCCTTGCTCATCGACATAGCGCTCTGTGCGTCCGCCAAGCTGAACGGTGATTGCCCACTCTGGACGCGCAATCTCCCAAGGATTGCCATTTTTTAACCATTTATCAGTAATTTCGACCTGCCAGCCGTCTCGAATATCCTGGTCAAAAATGCCAAACTCATAGCGAATCCCATACCCGATCGACGGAATATCCAAAGTCGCCATCGAATCGAGATAACACGCGGCTAATCGCCCTAAACCGCCATTTCCTAAACCAGGTTCTTCTTCTTGCTTGAGCAGGACATCGAAATCCAAACCCAATTCCTGAACCGCTTGCCGCATTCGATCGTAGATTCCCAGATTGATCAAGTTATTGCCCAAATGCGGACCTAGCAGAAATTCAGCCGAGAGATAGCAAATTTCGCGAGGTTGAACTTTGGTATAAGTTTGGGTGCTGATCAACCAACGATACAAAAGCCGATCGCGCACCGTGTAAGCCAACGCCATGTAGTAATCATGCAGCGTTGCAATTTCTGGAAACTTGCCTTGCACATAAAACAGATTGTCTAGAATGGCGCGTTTTAGGGTTTCGATTTCTAATCCAGTGCGATCGTCTTCGATTTGGAACTGAGCGTCTTGAGCTTGCATAAGATTTAATTTGGACTTCGATGTGCTGAGGGTAGCAAGAATACCGAACGTGAATCGGTAAATAAATCTAAAGCGCTCGATCGCATCGGGTTAAATTTGGGCGAATGCCCAACCGCCCCCTTTGGATAGTTTTGTGTTGGGACGAAATTGATGCACAATCAGACATGCCAGCGAAAAAAGGAAGGACGTTCTGGAATGACCCTCAAAACTGTAACAACGCAACCGTTTTCTGATCAAAAGCCTGGGACATCAGGTTTACGGAAACTCGTAACGACCTTTCAGCAACCCCACTATTTAGAGAATTTTGTCCAAGCGATTTTTGACAGTATTGGCGATTTTAAGGGGGCAACCTTGGTCGTGGGAGGCGATGGTCGGTTCTATAATCGCCAAGCGACGCAGATTATTCTAAAAATGGCGGCAGCCAATGGCTTTGGGCGCGTGAAAGTTGGTCAAGGCGGCATTCTCTCCACGCCTGCAACCTCGGCTGTGATTCGTAAATATAGCGCTTATGGCGGCATTATCTTATCCGCAAGTCACAATCCGGGCGGACCTGATGGCGATTTTGGGATTAAATACAACATCGACAATGGGGGGCCTGCGCCTGAGAAAGTGACCGATGCGATTTACGATCGCAGTAAAACCATTACGGAATACAAGATTGTCGAAGCTGCTGATATCAATTTAGATATCCTCGGCACTTCAACCCTTGAAGGCATGACGGTCGAAGTGATTGATTCGGTGATCGACTATGCCGCATTGATGGAGTCGCTGTTTGATTTTGATCGGATTCGGCAATTGTTCACTACGGGCAAATTTCGCATGTGTATGGATTCGCTCCATGCGGTAACTGGATCGTATGCTCACGCGATTTTTGAGCAAAGATTAGGCGCACCCAAAGGAACGGTTCAGAATGGTGTTCCGTTGGAAGATTTTGGTGGCGGACACCCTGATCCGAATTTGGTCTACGCGCATGATTTAGTCGAAGTGATGTTTGGGGAGAATGCGCCAGATTTTGGCGCCGCTTCGGATGGAGACGGCGATCGCAATATGATTCTCGGTCGCAATTTCTTTGTGACACCGAGTGATAGTTTGGCGGTGCTAGCAGCAAATGCAACGTTAGTTCCGGGCTATCGCAATGGCATTGCAGGAATTGCGCGATCGATGCCGACTTCTCAAGCACCTGATCGGGTGGCTGCGAAGCTGGGAATTGATTGCTATGAGACTCCGACAGGCTGGAAGTTCTTCGGCAATTTACTTGATGCGAATAAAGCGACCCTTTGTGGTGAAGAAAGCTTTGGTACTGGATCAAATCACATTCGCGAGAAAGATGGATTGTGGGCGGTGTTGTTCTGGTTGAACATTCTGGCTGTGACGGGTAAATCCGTAGAAGAGTTGATGCAGGAGCATTGGAGTACTTACGGACGAAACTACTATTCGCGACATGACTATGAAGCAGTAGATAGCGATCGAGCCAATACTTTAATCACGCAGCTTCGAGAAAAGATCCCAACGCTGAAAGGTCAGAAGTTTGGTAAGTACGAAGTTGAGTACAGTGATGACTTTAGCTATACCGATCCGATCGATGGCAGTGTCAGCCAGAAGCAAGGTGTGCGAATTGGGTTTACGGATGGTTCGCGGATTGTGTTTCGACTCTCAGGTACGGGAACTCAGGGTGCGACTTTACGATTGTATGTGGAGCGGTATGAGGCTGATCCTGCGAAACACAATGATGATCCTCAAATTGCATTGGGTGAATTGATTCAAATTGCGGATACAATTGCTCAGATCAAATCGTTGACGGGTATGGACAAACCGACTGTGATTACATGATTTCGAGGATAAATTTGAGGAGCCTCCTAGACTGAAATCTAGGGGGCTTTTAAGTAGATGAACCTGATTGACTGACAAAACTTCTGAAAGTCTCTTCACTTCGTTGTCATTCCGCCCGCGCGTGAACGGCGGGCTAACAAGATAACCCCACTCAAGTGGGCTGAACACTCTTCTGAGTGTGCTTTAGCACAGTTGTCGCCATTAGCCCGCCGTTCACGTGCGGGCGGGACATGCAATTCTGAAGAGATGTGTCAGTCAATCAGATCTCCGATGTTAAGTTCCCAGTTTAGGTTAGCATCCTCAGAGTGTTCAAGGTATGGCTGCGATTTAGTCCAAGCCGCTTTGCGCGATCGCGCTGTCAAAGTTGTTGCGATCGCACCTCAGAAGCAAGTACCACGATCGCGGTCAGAGAAGGCTTGAAAAGTATTGAAAGTCTCTTCGCTGGGCGATGGTTCCATTTTTATGAATCCAGCCAGTTTGTTAGTTTGAGATTGGAGACAAGCTGAAAATCTTTGAGATTCCGAGTGACGAGGGTGGCTCGATGAGCGATCGCAATGCTTGCAATCAGTAGGTCAGATCGTCCCATTTTGCGTAATGACCTTTGTGATTTTAGGCGTTCAAACTGTTCCACCGCAGTTTGCTCGAAAGGAATGATTCTGAGGTCGTTGAGGAGTTGTTCAGTCTGGGTCAGAAGGAATTGGGCACGCAGCAGAGATTCTCCGTCAGTGGCTTTCAATAAATAGTCAATTCGTCCTCTCAGAAGTTCGGCTTTGGTGATGATAGTAATCCCAACTTGAGGATCATCTAGATCTCGAAGACGATTCATGACTCGCTCATTGCCTGCGTAAAGAGCGGTAACAATGTTGGTGTCGAGCAAATGCATGAATTAATCGTCCAGACTGATTGGGGAGGTCTGACGATCGCGATCAATCTGCGCTTGCAGTTCTACAAGGGTTTTATCATTTGCAAATACTCCGGCTTGGCGCAATAAAACAGCGCGTTGGTCGCGATTTTGGAGCCAGTCGTCAATGGCAGTTTTCAGGAAGCGCCAGGTGTTGTTAACCTGTTGCCCTGGAATATTGCCCGCGATCGCTTCTTGCGCCACAACTTCTGGCGACAGCCGTAGGTAGGCTGCTGTCTCTTCTAGAGTAAGCACGTTAGGAAGGATGGCTGTCATGACAGGAATGGTTGCAATAATCACCATGCTCATTTTAGCGCAGATGCTTTGGGCATTTCCCTGAGGAATGCACAGCGCGATTTCGCCTCAACATACCAGGGTCGCACCTTGAGAAAATTCTGCGATCGCACCTCAGAAGCAAGTACCACGATCGCTACCAAGACGTTCATACGATCGCGACACTCCCTCCACCGAACCTCCAGCGTGCATTGAGGTCAGTTCTGAAGTGCATCGAGGTCAGTTCTGAAGTGCGTGGGTAGAACTTCGCGGTTAAGCCATACGGCTCATGCGAGACAACCCAGTGCAGCAGGGCAATGATATCGCACTCCAGTCGATCGCGCTTTGCCATCTCGTCGGGGAACCCTAAACCCAGTTTCATGATGCAATGAGTGCATCAATCCACTGAATGAATACCAAAAAAACAGTAAACGGCACAAATAACGGCAACGGGTCTGCCAGCCCAACTTCCCCCTCCCTCGTCTTATCCGACTCCTCCCCCACATCCTCTGATTCCGACTACTTTTCCCCTAGCGATCGCGAAGAAGCCCTAAAACTGCTGATGCTCCTACGCGAAGTCTTACCCCCCCTGCGCGACCTCACCGTTGAAGAACGACGATCGCTCCCCGGCATGGGCGATGCCAACCGCACCTTCGCAGGCAAAGTCTTGGAAGTAATCTTACAAAACTCCGACTTCCTACCCCGCACCTTCGACCTCGATCGCTACCAAAATCAGCTAGAAACCTTTGATAACCTCTCTGCGATCGCCAGAAGAATGACCCAACTGTCAAATCTGATCAATGCGACAATGACCGCGATCGGATCAGAAGTCCACGACAGTTCATTGACCGTCTACCGCTATGCGAAAGCAAGCGGTCAGGGAGCAAGCCTAGACGCAGCAAAAGCAGAAATGAAGCAACGCTTCACCTCAAACTCTAAAGGCAAAAAGAAGGAAAAAGACGCAGAAAAACCCGAAGCGGATGAGTAAGCGCGATGCCCCCAAGGGGAAATAAATTGACAATCAGGAGTCAGGAATTCGTTCTTGGCTCCTTTTTTGTGAAAGCAAAACACCCGTCGCCAATCAGTCGATTTAGATGGAGATTCATCGAATCCGTAGAAGTGTGATGCACAGAATAAAAGACAAGACGCGCTGTTGTTCAAGGAAGCTAGTAACATATCGCTGAAGGATCAGATCCTGTGTTACATTCAACTCCCAACCTGACCCACAGCCCATCCAGCCTTATGAATTTCCGAAATTCTCTTGCGATCGCCACTCTGACACTTCTCCTCGGTGCGATTCCAGCCCAAAGCCTCACCATTCCCCTCGCGACTGCCCAAGCCCGTATCCGCCAACGCCAATCTCAACTGAATCTCATCACCCCTGCCGCCTACGACCTCACCCGCAATCCGATCAACACTCAAACCGAAAAACGCTGGCGACAACTCCTCTGGGCAACTGCCGTCATTGAGCCACAAGATACTTACGTCAAAAACGCGATCGCACAAATTCTCACCCTCACGCCTCAAAGACTCACGCCTCCACAAACCCGCATTGTCGAAATGGCATTGCAGATTGGAACTCAACTCTATTCGACAAATCCAACTCCGAACCTCAGAGAACAATTTATTCAAACGATCGCGCAAAGCTCAAATCCTCGCTGGGTCGCCCTTTCGCTCTCTGCATTAGTCAAAGGTGGCGCAACGGTTCAAGAACAGCAGCAATGGATCAATCAAATTGCCCAACGCTTTCCCCGCTGGGCTGAAAATGTTAGTCTCTACACGACATTTCAGGATTTAGCAGCCCCGAGCCAAACCCCTCCACTCAGAGATTTGTTGAACTGGTCGATCGCGCCCAATCAGCAGCAGCTTTATGTCTTTTGTAGTCGCGATCGTTCTCAACTCTGTTCCGCATTCCTCAAAGATAGAAGCGGTCGATTTGTGCGAGAAAACGGGCGCTTATGGTCGATTCCATTATTAACGCGATCGTTGCATAACCTTTCCTGGAATTTTACTCGCGGTTATACACCTCAAGGAATTTATCGGATCGAAGGAACGATTCCTCAACCCGATACCGAATTCTTTCGCGCCTATGGCTATTTCCCATTAGTAAAACTATTCGCACCGCATGAATCTGGCGTGAAAGAATTTATTCCAGGTCGCCGAGGCACTTTAGCTGGAAAACTTCCAGGGTACAACGCGCTTCTACCTCCAAGCTGGCGCAACTACTTTCCAATTCAAGGAAGCTACTGGGCAGGACTTGCCGGACGCAGTGAATTTAGAATTCATGGCAGCGGAGAAGATCCAGGCTTTTTCACCAATAATCAGCGCTATCCTGAAAGTGCAGGTTGGAATCCGGCGATCGGATGTCTCTCTGCTTTAGAACTCTACGACGAACAAGGAAGACTCAAAGCTAGCGATGTCCCGCGCTTGCTCAATTTATTGGGTACGAAACCCACTGGTTACTTAATCGTGGCAGAATTGCCTACAGATAGTCGGTCAATCCCGGCTCAAGTAGAAGCAGCGATCGCACGTTAAATCCTATGCGCATTTTTTTACTCAGCTTGATTTCAATTGCACTCACGGCTCAAGCAACCTGGGCACAATCTGCCGCAGACTACCGCCAACGCGGCATCCAATATCGCGGACAAGCACAATTTCCCCAAGCGATCGAGGCTTTTCAAAAAGCAGTCGAACTCGATCAAAAAAACCTCGCAGGTCGAATCGGCTTAGGCTGGACATTGCACCTGGCAAATCGTCGCCCAGAAGCGATCGAGATGCTGCAAAGTACAATTCTCTACCATCCTTACAACATCGAAACGTTTAATGCGCTGGGCATTGCTTACTTAGTCAATGGCGATTTGATTCCCGCAGTCGCGGCTCATACTTGGGCAACCATGCTCAACCCAAACAACGAAATCCCCTTCTACAATTTGAGCCTTGCTTACGAACGATTGGCAATGTACGACTGGGCTGTTGAATGTGCAAAACGCGCAGCCGAGCTAGAACCGAACAATCCACATCCCTGGATTGCTTTAGCGCTTGCTTATCAGGGTCAGGGAGATTTGACCTCAGCCAAGCAAATCTATCTGCAAGCAACGAATATGGATGCTCGATATCGCGATCGTGATTTTCTCAAATTCCTTGCCGAAGCTGGGTTTAGTGCAGAACAGATCACGATAGCCCAGAAGCTTCTCAATCTCTCGACAACCGATGCAGCCACATGAAATTGGGCCCTTCTGGCGAGGCGACTCGTTGAATTAGATTATAAGAATACAAGAGATTTCTGCCTGGTAAATCGTTGCGGTAGCCTGTCTCAAACCATTCTCCAAAGGGATCATTGACGAGCAATCCTCGGCGATTGTATCCGCGAATCACAATAATGTGCCCGAAACTCGTAAAGTAACCATGTAGAATACAAGGCTTTCCTTCCGCGATCGCTTTCCGGATATCCAGCATTCGTCCTTGCAGAGTTAGATCATTTTTGAGTCCATAGTTTTCTGCCATGACGGCTAAATCATGCGGATCATGACGACTTAGCCCTTTATCTTCCATGTAGCGATACAGTTCATCTTCAAACTGCACCGCATTAGTACGCTGCGGGATTTGAAAATAACGCATCACCATGGCAAAACTCGTGACATTGCAGGCTCCTTTAGGATTCTCCGCATTGTTGAGTTGCGTATGATAGGGGACATTCAGCAGTTTAGAGGGGGGCAGTAGTAAATTCGGAATTCCAATACCGCTGGCTCTGCGCTCAAAGTTTTTTAACTGTCCGCGTTGGTTGAAAATTTGCACATGCGGCTGAAAGACATGCCAGGTATTTCGAGGCGGATTGCCTAAGAATTTATCCACTAGAGCAATTCGCACATGATTATTGCCGACAGGTTTGTAAGAGTGAACTTCAAACTCTTCTCCGGCTGGAATCGTGACTTTATCTTGAGCGGGTAATTTGGCAGAATCTGCGGTGGACTGCTTGAACGTTGTTGAATGTAGAACTTTGAGTTTCATAAAATTAATCTCCCTGACGTTTGCAGTTTACCCAGGGTTGGGGCTGTCTCATCAGGAATCATGAGCAACCTACGCCGTTTCGGAACACAAAGATCTAAAATATTCACTCTGTGATCAAACTGACAGACTGTAGAGAAGCGAGAAAGACCATGCCCGAAAATCTAAAAAGCCAAGCAATTACTCAAGGCGTTCAGCGATCGCCAAACCGTGCGATGCTCCGCGCAGTCGGGTTTCAAGA
>JALOOO010000334.1 GCA_025454375.1 Leptolyngbya sp. Prado105
TTTGTTCATCAACGTCATCTCTTCCTGCTGCCATTTTGTCCGCATCAGCTTTGGGTTCTGCAAGCTTGGCTTGATCTTCGCCTGTGCTGACTGAATTAACCTCTTCAAATTGCTTATCTTCGCGATCGATTTGCGGATTTGCTTGAGTCCGTTCGCTTCCTGTCGGCATATGAATAACTCCTAAAATATTAAATCTTAGGATGATCCTATTTAGATCGAAGGTTTGCGGCATCTTTCAAAAGAAGGTTTACCGGATCTATCTTGGTGATGAGGTTAGAAATGTTTTAGTACAATAAATCTTTTAGGCAGAGATTCAACCTGTTTCCATTCCTAGCAAAATGTAGCCCGATCGATCGCGCAATTCGACCTCTTCCCTAAGCTCAAGTTCTCCATACAAAACGCGCTCAACCTTCGGCAGCGAGACGCTGACAGGGATAGTTCCAACATTGACAGCAATGATCAGAGATTGATGATTCAGCGATCGCTCAAACACATAAGCATTTCCTTCTGCATACAGCACTTTGTAAGTCCCAATTCTCAATGCAGGATAAGCATGACGGAGTTTTACTAACTGCTGATGAATGTTATAAATCTCTAAGTTCCAATTCGCCTCAGACGGAAAGCCTCGACGAGAATCTGGGTCGATTCCACCCGCTAACCCCACTTCATCCCCATAGTAAATACTCGGCGCACCCGGAAAAGTCATCAGTAACAACGTGCAGAGTTCAACACTCGCCTGATCGCCCCCCGCGATCGTGAGTAACCTAGCAGTATCATGACTCGCAAGTAAATTGAGTTGTGTCAGATGAATCTCCCAAGGGTAGAGTTCAAGCAAGTCCTGCATCTTCTGGGCATACTCAGCCGCAGACAAAGGCGGATAGGTTTGGTAATCTCGCCCTTGAACTTGCTCTAAGACGACTCGATCGCCTGCCGCAAATGCAATCGTGGGTCCGGTAAATAAGTAATTCATTACCCCATCAAACTGAGTCCCATCAAGCCATTGCCGCGAATCGCCCCATACTTCTCCCACGATATAGGCTTCAGAATTGATCGCTTTCACTCGATCGCGAAATTCTTGCCAAAATCCAGACGTTTTAATCTCAAACGGCACGTCTAATCGCCACCCATCAATCCCAAATTCAAGCCAATATTCTGCGATTTCCATGATGTACTCTCGAACGGCTGGATTGTCGTGATTAAATACAGGCAGCGCCCGATTCCCAGCCCAGCCCTCATAGTTTGCAGGAAACTCACCTGTATAAGGATGTAGCGGAAATTCATGAATCTTGAACCAATTGAGCCAAGGAGAATTTCCTCCGTTTTCTAAAATGTCATGAAAAAAGAAGAACCCTCGACTCGCGTGATTAAACACACCGTCAAGCACAACTTTAATCTCGCGATCGTGCGCCGCATTCAGTAAATCTCGAAACGCATCATTGCCGCCTAGCATCGGATCGACTTGATAGTAATCATGCGTGTGATAGCGGTGATTGCTTGCCGATTGAAAGATCGGCGTAAAGTAAATTGCATTCACTCCCAAGTCTTGAAGGTAATCCAACCGCTCCATCACACCCCACAGATCACCGCCTTTATAGCCCTGCATTGTCGGGGCGACCTCCCAATCTTCCCAGGGCATTTGTTTGAGTAGTTTTGCATGAGGCTGAGTCGCACGGGCAAAGCGATCGGGGAAAATCTGATAAAAAATCGCGTGCTTTACCCAGTCCGGCGTTTGAATCTGCATGAGGTTTTTGGATCACATTAATAGTAAGGTAATGATCCCCACGCCGATCGCGCTCTAACTGTTGACAGAATATTACAATCCTCTTGCGGAAATCCTAAAACCGTAGTGTATAATACAAATATCAACGTTCATCTCTGTTATGAGGCTCGATTCTTGAATTATGAGACTCAGCTTAGAAATCAGAGACGGAAGTAAGGAGTTCTCCTGAAGGAACGCGCCTCAAACTCACTTCATTTCTCCATCCGAGGCGGCTATGAGACTAATGTATCGTGGTATCGAATACGATCCAACCCAAGGCAGAAGTTCAACTTACGATCGCGTTTCGTCCTCCCGTGAGCCGATCACGCTGACCTATCGCGGCAGTTCCTATGAGCTTGATCTCAATCACCCTGCCCAACCGAGCGCACCGCGTCGTCCTTACCAACTGATGTATCGTGGCAATCGCTATTGGGTTGGAGGCATGGGCGCAGATCAGCCCGTTGTTTCCAAGCCTAGAACGATCGCGGATCTAGCAGCAATCCATCATGCTAACCTGCAACGCAATTTACAGCACCGTATTGATGTAGCACGTCAGAAGGGTGACAGTACTCTTCTCTCTCTCCTTGAAGCAGAACGCAATCAGATTGCTTAGTTGTTTTAAGGTTTCACGCAGCCTGGAGTCTCAAAAATGAGGCTCCTTTTTTTGTGGAAAGGTGCAGGTTACCTGATGTCTCAAAATTTAGCCAAGATACAGCCTCGACGATCTCATCGCCCAAACCCAAGGCGTTGAGTGTCGAAAGGATGAGGGCATTATTGATGAAATTCCGGGAGGCAGGTACTTGGTGTGAAGGGATAGCGCTGTAAGAAGCGCGATCGCCGAATTAGAATGGCAGATTAAGTGATTGCGGTACTCGAATGATGCACAATTAATTCATATCACTTCCCAAAAATAGTCTTTCGTGATCTACGCTAGATCTTCTAGCGATTTTGCAAGGAACTGTATGCCGAAATGGACACTGACAACAGAATTTACATTCAATGCGGCGCATTGGATTCGCGATTATGACGGTCCTTGCGGGCGGATGCACGGACATACCTACACTGTGAAGATTAGCGCGATCTCGTCTCAACTTCATGCGTCAGAATTTTGTTCACATCCGGTGATGGTGGCAGATTTTAGAACCTTAAAATGGGCGAAAAAAGATGTCCTCAAAGGGGGACTCGATCACTGTGTGCTGAATGAAGTACTACCCGAAGGATATGAAACGACGGCTGAAATGATTGCAAAATACATCTACGACAAAACAAAGAAAGACCTTCCAGCGGACATTAAGCTAAAAGTTGCAGTCTCAGAAACCCCGAATTCTTGGGCGAAGTACGAAGATGATTAGAACAGAAGTAAAAACTCTACCGATCGTTGAAACCTTCCATTCGGTTCAAGGGGAAGGCGCTTGGACAGGAGCGAGTGCATTCTTTATCCGATTAGGGGGCTGTGATGTTGGCTGCTGGTTCTGTGATACAAAAGAATCTTGGGTCGCAAAACGACAGCCCCAACAGCGAATTGACGAACTAGTAGAAATGTCGATCGCACTCAATCCTGCAATTGTTGTTATCACAGGAGGCGAACCTTTGATGCACGACCTCACAGAATTAACTCGATCGCTCAAAGCAAAAGATCTAAGGCTGCATCTCGAAACCTCTGGGGCGCATCCGTTTAGTGGAACATTTGATTGGGTGACGCTTTCACCGAAGCAATTTAAGCCACCGCATGAGAGTGTTTATGCACAGGTTGATGAATTGAAAGTTGTGATTGCTCAAGCAGCAGACTTTGACTGGGCAGAGCAACAGTCGCAACAAGTCAGCGATCGAGCATTACGCTATCTCCAACCCGAGTGGAGCAGCCCAGAGAGTACAAATCTAATCTTTGAATATGTAAAACAGCATCCAAAATGGCGGTTAGGATTACAAACCCATAAGTTACTTGGAGTGAATTAGCAACTGAAATCAATGCTATTTTTCCGGCAAATTTACCAGGGCAACACCTCTCCGTTACTATGCCAAAATGTTCCGGTATTGTCTAAATTCAACTGAGCAATTCGTTGCAGCAGTCCTTTTACCGAAGTCTCTGGAGTGATTCCATTCGGCGTAAAGTTCGTCATTCGAGTTTGAACTAAGCCTGGATGCAAAATAGCAACTGCAATTCCTTGCGGTTTGAGATCATGCGCCAGAGACTTTCCTGCCATCGATAACGCGACTTTTGACATCCGATAGCCATAGGAGCCGCCAGAAGTATTGTCTTCGATCGAACCCATCCGACTCGTCATCAACGCAATTTTGGAGCCTGATTTAAGCAGAGGGAGCAGCGCATGAGTCAGGCGCAATGGCGCGATCGCATTCACTTCAAATTGCTCTCGAATACTCTCGATATCTAAATTGTCTAGTTCAATTCGTTTCGCAATGGCAGCATTGTTAATCAGAACATCGATTGAGGTATTCTCTAGACGCGATAGTAACTCTGCGATCGCAGCTTCAGAAGTCAAATCAATCCCTTCCTCGATCTGAATACCCAACTGATTCAGTTCCTCAGTAGACTTACGACAGATAGCAATTACTCTGTGACCTTGCGCTTGCAATTGACGACAATATTCATACCCAATTCCGCGATTTGCACCTGTAATCAAGTAAGTAGCCATACGATTAGAGCAGCGTTTCTAAAAACCATTCATAGCCTACCTGAAATTGGTGCTTTCCACATTTTGGGGTACAACGAACCCCCTTCAACGTCATAGTCAAGGCACTGCAACCGGAATACTGAAACGCGCATCGAACGCCCGAAAACGACTCATCTCAAAGCGT
>JALOOO010000335.1 GCA_025454375.1 Leptolyngbya sp. Prado105
TGGCCATTGAGGCCCCCTTCCGCAGGGCTCTGGGGTCGATGTCAAACGTACCACCCGCCCCTCCGCCAGTTACACTGCTGGGCACGTCACCATCAAGAAGAATGAACGCAACTCAACTCAACCTTTATTTCGGTTGGTTATCGTCACCGAGTGCTTAACAATTTCTGCAGAAATATGCAGTACATTGGATCAAACTACTGATTACATAAAGCTCATGTTAATATATACGTACATGCGTATACCATCGTTTTGTAGAAGTTTACATTTCATGTTACATTTGCACGAATTGTGCACAGCACAACGTTACAGTGTTCATTACTTCTTCAGTGATGTCTGCGATTACAAAAAGGTCTGCCAGGTCAGGAAAGCAGCAACTCTGAGTATTGATATGCATCAGCTTGGTTATACCAATAGGTAGCCCTGCCCCAAGCAAAACGTATTTTTGCAAGGCTAAATCCCACTGATGCTCATCTTTAACCTTGCTAGAGGATTTGACCTCAATCAATTCCCAGGTGCCCGCTGGAGTTTTCTGAAGAATGTCGCATCGAACGAACAAGCCGCCGAAACTGAAGGCAGCTTCAAAAAGGCACGATGCTCCAGCCGCAATCGCATCTTGAGTCGCTTGAAGAGCCTCGTTTCCGTTTCCCACAATCGATTGCCCATTAGGGAATTGCTGACGGGCGTAAAGCCCAACCTCTTCGCCCTGGTCGATGATGCGTTGCTGAGACGGGGAGAGAGCAGTGGCTTGGTGTGGCTCCTGCACTTCCAACCAAAGTTTTTTAAGGCATTGCAGCCCGCTCATAAAGTTGGATTTTGTCAGTAGGGCAGCCATATTTTGTATCGTGGAATTTAGACTCTGTTCAGAGTTAGAATTCCCGATTCAGGAGGCTGACGCTTGAATGCATGAAATCTTGTTGGGAAAGTACCTGACTTTGCAGGAATTTTGCACTTGTACGCAAACGTACAGGAAGTATGCTGATCGCATTAATCCATATCCTGAAAATCCCGAAGAAACAATTCCAGCTCTAAAATCTCTCTGTGAACATATCCTTGACCCTGTGATTGCTCACTTTGGCAGAGAGCGGTTTCAGTTAACCTATGGGTTTTGCTCAAAGGATTTGAAGCGGTTCCTAGCTCAGAAAGACCCGGAGACAGGCATAAAGAATGGTCGGGTTGATCCAAGTCGTGACCAGCATATGACGTATGAAAAGAACCGAAATGGCAAGTATTACTGCGATCGCCTCGGTGCTGCCTGTGATTTTCAGATTGTGGGGTTGGAGAGCGATCGCCTCATAGAGTGGATTCTGGAACAGCAGTTACCGTTTGATTCCCTGTACTACTATGGGGGCGATCGCCCCATTCATATCAGCTATGCTCCTCAACGAAGGCTAAACGTTTGGGCATTTACAGATGGAGGAGTTCCAACTAGAAAAGGGGTTGAGAAATGGATTAACCTAGCGAAATCCTAAAGGTTTACAACAATAAACACTTTACTTCATATATGAAAAACAGCAAGACGCTAAAATAGCCAGAACTATATGCTTGGTATATCAATAGGAATTGATAGTCTAACCAGATTATCAACTGGAGTATATATGTCAACGTCAATTTCTGGAACTCGAATTGACACAATTAGAGCGTAGTAAGAGACTTGATTGTAACGTTCTAGATACTTCTTCTCTTTCCACCATCCACCAATTGGATACACGGCAATTGCATCTTTCTGTGAAAGTTCAACAGCAGTACCTTTCCAAATATCGGAGTGTAAGGAACCAGTGTCTCGTGTCTTAGGACCAAGGAACCAATTTTCTTCCTCAGAGGTATCCGAAATAGCTCTGTCTTCCTCCTCTTCCCGAACAGCCTCATTAATCCGCCATTTGAAATCGTCATAGGTTTCCAAAGAGCCTTTAACTTTGAATCGCAAACCGTGGGACGCATAACGGTGTTTGTATGCCCATCCCCGCTCTCCAGGATTTGGTTCAATGAAGTAGGACAGAGTAACCTTTAGCTCTACTGGGACTTCTCCTAACCGTTCTAGCACTTCACTTGGCCAAGGTAGTTTATGGAGCTTCATATCCTTAGTTTTGACTCTATTGTTTTCTAGATAGAACGGTTGCAGTTCATCTTCAGCAATTAGTGTTAAATCATTGCTAGCACTTTGGAGAGCACGCCCTAAATCAGGAACCCCATAACCATAGCGCCGCACAAGCGCTCGCCTAACAGTCTTCGAAGATGTACCGTTGAAGTAAGTTTGCATGGCTGGAGTCCACTCAGCGGAATGCACAATCAGTGCCCGTACTGTTTCTGGACGGTAGGTGGGCTGTTCTGACATAATTCGCGCTGCCATATGACTAGCGAGGGCAGCAGCACAGCTTGTATCACGCATGTAATCAAACGATCGAACCGCTGGTCGGTAATGAGTTGTGAGAACACAAAGATCGTCAATAGGCATTGCTGGATTGTGCCCATCATGAGCCATGTTTCCCCCCTCAAAAACTACGTCTGGACGAATTGGCCATTGAGGTTCCCATGTTACTGAAGTGCGACTACGTGGAGATAGATCACCGCCTGGTGCTAATGGCTGCCAACCAGCGTAACTAGAATCAAGAATATTCACCTTTTCGGTGTAAGCACCTACAACAAGAGCATTCCAAGCTTGTGCAGGATTTTCCACCATTTCAAGGTCATTGATGTTGAGATAGTCACCTGAAGCAATGTCTTGCTGGATATTGCCTGCGGAGATGATCATCAACCGCCGAAATTCATTGTCATTAAAGCAAAGCTGATCTACTGCTGATGACCAGGATGATGGCGTTCCTTTATCTGTAGAACCATAACCGCTCGTTACTGCCATGCAAAATACTCGACGGCGATCCGGGGCCTGAATTTCAGGTAAAGAAACTCCTTGCTCTGTAATTGCACCGTAGAGTTCAGGATCATTTTCACCGTTGGTTGGAAGTATTTTGACTGACTCAAGTCGGTGTAGAAGCTTCACCTGCCCAGATGTTTGTAACGGATCAAGCAAGTCAGCATACAAGGCTACACCAGCCATCGCTGTACCATGCCCATGCCAATAGGCACTATCGTTAACACCCCAAGACGATTCAACAGTATGCATATCATTGGCAGCAAGTGCTAATGAAAGCAATCGATGCGTTCTGGTTGCACCACTATCTAGCAAACTTATTGCTACCGCATGTTGTCCAGGTTCAAGCAATCGTTCAGCTAAAGCTTCAGCCCAGTTAGATTGTTCTAACGCTCCCATCTCAAGAAATATTGATGGTACATCCTTCGCAATGCGTAACTCCGCCACAGCATCCGAATTTTTGATAATTCGTGCCATTGCCTCAACATCAGCCATCGCCAAAACAATTTCACGTTCAGGAAAAGTAAGAGTGTGAGGTTTAGTGCGGATGTTTAGCCTCTGAGTAACTTGAGCAAACACACTTCGCCGCTCATGCCGGAGCCACACTTCCCACCAAATCTCTTGTCCATGTTCTGGGAACAAATTTGGATTATCTGTGAATAGAGATCGTACTGTTCCAATCTGAACAGTTTCTAACCGTGACACTAATGCCTCGTTCTTCGGTCTACCTGTGTCTGTATCTTCATCACGGTACTTTTCTACTTTCTGTAAAAAATAGTCGGTAGCTTGCTCTGGAACAAAAACTGTTGCTGAAACCATACCCTCCTGTTCGGGTATTTGATTAACTGCAACTAATTCAATCCTTTTCGTACGATTTGCTAATTTCTCAAAAGCATTGGCTCCATCAGTTTGAACTTGAAATTCCAAGTAAAAACCAGGTGCTCCAGCAGCAATGTCTATCTCACGAGAATTCAGCTGTTGACGAGCTTCCTGAAGCGCTTTACCAATTGCAGTCTCTAAGGCTCGCGCGTGCGCTGCCCTGTCTCGATGAGGAAGAGAGGCAGTTCCACCGCCTCCTGGTGGTCGTGTGTAATTCTCCCTTTCGCCATTCTCAGGTAAGTAGATGTGAGGAAACCTGCGCGACTGATCAGACATGCTGCAACTAAACTTTCTTCAGTTGTTGAATATTAACGTCCCGTCGTTCCAAGATAGCCGAAAGCAGATTTTCCTCGCCAATGTCCTCGGTACTGGATAAAATTGCCTGTTTTGCCGCCTCATCCGCAGCACGGACAATTTCAGCTAAACTTAAGCCCTTTGCAGCATCCAAAATCCCTGACCAATCATTCCATTGAATCTTAAATACTGAAAGCCGTGTCTCCAACAGACGACAAATCATTTCGACTGTTGGAGGCTGATATTCAATTACATCGTCGAATCTTCGGAAAAGAGCTTCATCCAGTAGATTAGGATGATTAGTTGCCGCAATAATTAAACTGTCGCTTTCGTCACTTTCTATAAGTTGCAAAAAGGAGTTTAAAACACGGCGAATTTCCCCTACATCATTTACACTGTTGCGTTGTGTTCCAATCGCATCGAACTCATCAAAAAAGTAAACACCCCGTGTCAATAGCATCGCATCAAAAATCAGCTTGAGGCGGCTAGCAGTTTCACCCATCAATTTGCCAATGAGACTACTGTATATGGTGGTA
>JALOOO010000336.1 GCA_025454375.1 Leptolyngbya sp. Prado105
GTGAGCTTCCCGCGCAGAATCCGCGACACATCGAGCAGATCATCGATCAACTGCACCTGTAATGTTGCATTGCGAGCAATCGTTTCTAATGCTCGCTGCGCGGCTGCACCTGAGAGCTTTCCATCACAGAGTAGCTTAGACCAGCCGATGATTGGACTTAGCGGTGTGCGAAGCTCGTGGGAAACGATCGCTAAAAATTCATCCTTGACGCGATTCGCAACCTCAGCCCGTTCTTGGGCACATCGACGCTCTTCGGCTTCATCAACCGCTCGATCGCGCATTTGGCGATACTCTTGTACCTGAAAGGTCAGATCAGTGACATCTTGAATCGAAAGCATCGCATAGAAGCCGCTTCCTTCTGATGCTGGAACCGCTGTAACAGTCGTATGTTGAATTCGCTTCTGCCCGTTGGAAAAAGTGGCTGGAAGAATATGCTTGTGAAGCTGGGAAGAAAAAATTGTGGGAGGTCCACCGGCAAAAATCGGCTTGAGGCGATTTGCATAGAGCGATTCACGAAAGTGGGGGAAAAATTCGCAAATCGAATGTCCCTCAATGCGATCGCGTAAAATTCTCGTCCATTCTTCAAGCAAGCTATTCCAAAACACAACCTCATAATCAGATCGCAGCACACAAATTCCCAGTGGAATTTGGTCTAGTAAATTAAAGCGATCGTCATCATACAACATGAGGTCAAGTGGCTCCTTTTTCTGAAGATGACAAAATGAGACTGAGTTCTTGATCGATGCAACTGAGCAATTCACTAAAGGAAACCATTTCAAAAATGAGAATGATTTCACCGATGATTTCAAGCTGCTTGATTTCAAATCGGGCTTGCGCTAGTAAAAAAACAGTGTCCAGGTTAAATAAGTAATTTGAAGAGAGCAATTGCTCGACGGTATCTTCATAGTAAGTTGGCAGGGCATAGTTCATATGCTGTTTGAGCAGGTTGCCGAGTGATCCCAGCACTCCATTGATCACAATATTTCCAACTTCGGTCAAGGTTCCAGTTTTTACACCGTCGAGATCTGGAGAATCTCGATCTTCGCCTGTAAGGAGCGCAACTAATGTCGAGGCACTTTCTGTCGGAAAGAGCAACTCGGCACTGCCACTAAAGCCGCCGGAGAAGCTGAGTCTAACCGCTGATAAGCGATGATTATTTAGGCGTTGCGATAGTTCTTGCTTAAGTGCGACTCCAGTAAAGATTTTGAGGACTGGAACGTTCAATTGAATGGGTGCTTCCACCATCTCATTGAGCATTCCGGCAGCCCGTCCCACCCCAATATTGATAAATTCTTGTAGGGCATCTAACTGCTCCTCGGTAACTACAGGCATCACTCCATTCCTCATCGCTGTAAAAGTTGGCGAATCGTCTGGCGAACCTCAGCTTCTTTTGCTGGCTTATTCAAAAATCCTGCGGCTCCGAGTTCTGTGCCTCGCTGTCGAGACGTTTCCTGGATGTCGGCACTCACAATCGCGATCGGAATCGCACAGCCTTCATCTCGAAGCATCTGAAGTAACTGGAACCCATCAATATCCGGCATCAGTAGATCGACCAAAATGCAGTCGGGCTGATGCTGATGTACGAGTCCTAGCGCTTCTTGCCCATTTGCTGCTTCTAGCACCTTGCACCCCTCCGCCTCCACATACTTACGCAGCATTCGTCGCGAAAATGCCGCATCATCCACAATTAGAACTGATAGAACTGAGGTCAAATTCGATTCATTCATTCACAGGCTGTTCCTACTTTCTACGAACTCATTAGACATGAACTTACTCCCATTGTTCTATAGAATCACACTCAGAGTGCTTAAGAAATTCCAAACTATCGACTTCTCGTAGCCAGGATAAAATTGTCGTGTGATGGATATCAGTCAACTGCTCGATCGAGCGAAGACTCATGCCATCAAAGTACCTGCGGAGACAGAATTGTTTGACTTCTTTTGAGTACCGCGTCTGCTTATAAGAAACCAAAAACTGCCGCCCACAATGTTTACACCTATAGCACTGAACCTGATTTCGATATCCGTTCCGTTGTAAGTGACGAGAGGTACAAGAAGGGCACTCCATAATGCCAGCATGGTTGCAACATCATTAGTGTTCAGCATCGCTTCTTGCTAAACGTCTATCCTAAGATAGATTGTGAGTCTTGCTGACGCTACCTAGGATAGAGAAATCCAGTTTGATTTGTAAGCGTCGATCTTGTCCCCAAACACCAGGCTTAGGCTGTGTTTACGCAGGTGTCAGATCGCGCTGTTTCAGTCGGCTTAAGCCCATAAGTTTGGGGGTTGGGGGCACGGCTATACTATGCAATTCACGACTGATTTAAGATTGCTATAAAACCATGTTGGGTCGAAAATACGTCTCGCAGATATGCAGCGCTTAAAGGAAATCGATGATGAGGATTTAAAAGTCTTTTTGATTGAGGGTTACGAAATCCTCAATCAGTTTGAGCAAGATGTTTTGGACTTAGAAAAGGGGGATTTCGACCTCGATCGATTAAATCGCCTCTATCGCGCATTGCACACTATCAAAGGAAACTGCGGCTTTTTACCGTTGCCCAAGCTTGCCGCGATCGTTCACGCGGGTGAAACGCTACTCGATCGCATCCGTACAACTCAGCAATCGATCACGCCGGAAATTGCAACAACTTTGTTTGAATTAACGGACATGGTTCGGCGATTCCTTAAGACCATTGAATCAACTGAAACAGAAGGCAATCAAGACTGTTCTGATCTGATCGTCAGGCTGACCGCGCTTTGTAGTTTGGCAGATCCTGCCGAAACGAGACAGGTAATTCCACTAGAAGAGTTTGGCACACCGTCTCTAGATTCAACGATTCGAGTTCAGACAAATCTGCTCGATCGCATGATGAATCTAGTCGGCGAACTAGTGTTAGCACGAAATCGAGTGCTACAACTCACCCCGCTCAGCCGCGATCCGCATCTGATCTCTACTTGTCAGCAAATTGACTTGATTACTAATGAACTGCAAGATAGTGTCATGCAGGCACGAATGCAGCCAATTCGGACACTCTGGCAAAATCTACCTCGATTCGTTCGCGATCTCGCCCTCTCTTGTGGCAAAGAGGTTCGACTCGAACTCGAAGGCAGTGACACAGAACTCGATCGCAATATCATTGCTGCAATTAAAGCCCCTCTGATTCATCTCGTTCGCAACTGTATCGATCACGGGATTGAATCACCAGAGGAGCGAGTTGCCGCGAGAAAGCCAGCGCAGGGCAGCTTAACGCTAAAAGCTTCGCAAGAAAATGGCAAAATCATTTTAGAGATTCGGGATGATGGGGCAGGCATTGATCCCGAACAAATCAAAGCGCGATCGCAGCAGTTAGGGTTTATCAGCACAGGGCAAGCCGACTCCATGCGCGATCGCGAAGCATTTGAACTGATCTTTGCCCCTGGATTTTCGACGACGACTGAGGTGACACAGCTTTCAGGTCGTGGAGTGGGCATGGATGTCGTTCGACGCAACCTCGAATCGGTCAATGGCACGATCGAAGTCGAGAGCGAACTCGGACAGGGAACAACGTTTCGTCTAAAGATTCCTTTAACGCTTGCGATTATTCCAACGTTGCTGATTAGAAGCGGTGGAGAACAATTTGCGATTCCTCAAGCAAGTGTGCAAGAACTGATTCGGATTGAAGGACACGATCGCATTGATCAAAGCATTGAAACGGTGCTAGATGTTCCGGTCTATCGATTACGAGGACAGATTCTGCCGTTGATCAATCTTGCCTCTGTTCTCAAGCTACCCATCTTACCCACTGAGACGCTTTACTTTGTGGTCATTACAGCAGATAGCTATCGATTTGGGTTAATTGTCGATCACATTGAAGATATCCAGGACATTGTAGTGCAGCCTCTGAGCAAGCAACTGAAATCACTAGAAATGTTCTCAGGTGCAACTGTGCTAGGTAGTGGAGAGGCTGCATTAATTCTGGATGCGGTAGGAATTGCTAGCTACATCGGTATCCAACCGCAGTTAATCTCGATCTCGCCTGAAGTAGAACACCATCAGCGGCAACTGATCCTCGTGATCCTCGGACATGAAAATACTCGGATGGGGATTGTCCTGACTCAAGCAACCCGGCTTGAAACAATTGCGAGCAACCGCATCGAACAAGTCGGAGAACAGTACCTGATGCAATATCGCGATCGCGTTGTTGTTCTGATTGATTTGCAGGCTGTATTGACCCAAAATCGTCGATCGCTCGACCAGTTTGCAGAATTTGTGTCGATCGTAGTGATTGAATTAAATGCTGGGCGCATAGTTGGACTGATTGTTCATCAAATTCTTGACATCGTTGAAGAAACACTCACAGTGACAGGTTCAGCGATTCGCGCAGGGTCTCAATGCTATGCCACAGTACAGGGTCAAATTACTGAGATTCTAGATCTAGACCAGATTATTGAGCTAGCAAATCCTTATGCTACGACTGAGCGAGTCAGGAGTTAAAACCATGCAGCAACTCTGTACTTTCTACCTCAATGACTCATACTTTGGCATTGAAATCGAAGCGGTGCAAGAAATCATTCGACAGCCT
>JALOOO010000337.1 GCA_025454375.1 Leptolyngbya sp. Prado105
AAAAATTCTTGCCCATCGGTGTAGTCATACGGCATCACAAAGGAAATCACGCCCAGCGCTCCTTTCTTACCCAAATCAGGAAAGCCCAATCCAGCTTGGAAAGACTGCACTTTCACATCGCCCCCCGCTCGCAGTGGATTCACCGGATTGAGATTAGTGCGCCCGTAAGAATAACGTCCAAAAATCCCGAACCTTGGTGTAATCAACCAATCAAAGTTGGCGATGAAAGTATCAGCAGTCGAATCTAACACTCGACCCCCAAATCCATCATCCGCATAACCATAAGGCAGGGGTTCACCCGCTGAACCTCCCGCAAACCCATTCGTCGAATCGAGATTCGATCGTGTATACAAGAAACGGAAATTGAAGCTAGGGCTGGGAGTATACGCCAGTTCAGCACTGATCGTATTCGTACTCTTGAATAGACCTCTCGTTGGATTGCTCGATGTGTTAAAGCCTGCCGCAGAATTGAGAAATTCAGTGTTCTCAGCTAAGTATGCAGCCGTCAGTCGCAATTGCTTATTGATATTCCAGGCAACGACTGCACCCGAACCGCGATCGACCGCATTCGATAAGGTACTGCCATTCGAGTTGAAACTGCCTGCACCCGTTAAGAAAAACGTGAATCGATTCTGGTCAAAGTAACGATAGAAGTTGACCCGTGGACCAACGACCACCCGCAGACTGTCATTGAGAGGAAAAGAGTAAAACAACTCTCGAACAGCTAAGCCAGAGTTTGGCGGCAGTCCCGTTTGATCGAGAAATGGCGTTCCCCAAGAATTAAAAAACCCAGCAGAAACAAGCTGGTTCGCTGGAGAGTTGCCGTTTCCAGAAACTAACTGCGTCACCAGTTGATCTCTGCCAGTAAACGAAGTCGTCAGGTTTAAGAATGTATAGTAACTAAAAGTCGTGTTGACATTTCTGCGTGTGACTCTTGAAGGAACCCCTCCCGCTCCTCGAACTGGGGGCGCAAAGGCACTGTTACCGCCGCCTGCTGGATTTCGCTCAGCCAGGATATCTCCGGTCGGAAACGCATTGGTTATATTAAACCAAACGTTCCCCGTAAGTTTTGTCGTCGTTGAAAATTGCTGTTTTTCTAATGTCGTGACTTTTGCTTCTAGAGAATCAACTCGACCTCTTAAAGTTGCTAGCTCTGCGGCAAATTCTTCTTGCAGTTTCTGGAGCGTCGTTAAATCTTCTTTCTTAACGAGATCTGAGGTTGCAGCCGCGATGAGCTCATTCACACGATCGAGACAAGCATTTAACCCTGCTGCAAATTCGTATCGCGTCAAAGCCCGATTGCCGCGATAAGTACGATCGGGATACCCTGCAATACAGCCATACCGCTCAACTAAGGATTGCAATGCCTGAAATGCCCAATCCGTCGGTCGAACATCAGAAAGCTGAGAGACAGAAGTTACCTGGCTGTTGCTAGAAGTTGCAGGTTTCGCTCCAGAGGCTTCAAGCTGAGAGAGGGGGACTAAGCGCTGCATTCCGCTTGCTGCTGGTGCTGCATTTAGATCAAGCTGGGACGGAGCTTCACTCTGAGGTTTTTCAGCCCCCTTGAATTCTTTTGCTGTTTCGCCGATCGCAGGCTCAGCTAATGTACCCGAAGCAAATCCCAAGCTTGCTATCCATGCAGCAGCCGGGGCTAGTAAAAGCCGCTTATTCATAAATTTAATTCACTCCTCTCACGCCAGAGTAGTATGCGGTATGCAAGAATACTCTTCCTAAATAAATACAGCTAGCCTCTTCAAGATTCTGTAGTGCTGTATACATTCATACATTTAAAGTAAATTCTGAAACCCTTGATACGGCGTTATTTCAGAACCTCTTAACTTTGTTCCTGCTTTGAGAGAAGGGCTTCGAGGGCTTGGATCTCTTCGACGACTCGATCTTTACTAGAGATCAAATGATACTGAATTGATTGCATCGCTGCGAGTGCATCCCGGTGGCGAATTGCCTCTAAAATTCGGCGATGTTCTCCTCGGATCTCTAGAACGTTGGGATTATGCTCGATCGTTCTTAATCGCAGGAGCGCCATCTTGTCAAACACCTGATCCAAAATCTGCACCAACCAGGTGTTACTAGAGCTTTCGGCGAGCAATCGATGAAACTCGTAATCTAGATGCAGAAGTTGGTAAGGAGTCAGTGAATGAGAAGGATGGGAGATCGCTTTTTCGGCTTGTTGTAAGGTTACTTCGATTTGTTCAAGTTGTTCAGGGGTTGCCATACGACAGGCAGCCGAAACTGAGAGTTGTTCTAACGCAATGCGGCAATCATACAGTTGAATCGCATCCTCGATCGATAACAATGCCACCCGCATTGCACCCTGGGCATCGGTCGTCACTAAATGATCGCGTTGCAGCAATCGCAGCGCTTCTCGAATCGGGGTGCGACTGACTTGCAGTTGTTCGGCCAGTTGAGTTTCGATCAATCGGCTTCCGGCAGCCAGTTCTCCAGATAAGATTGCGGTTCGCAACATCTGATAAGTTTGTTCATGAAGCAATTGGGCACGTTGGAGTGATTGACCAGAGATCAGCAAAACAGCATCCTCACTCTAAAATTGACAAAGGATCTCAATGGCGATTCTCGACTCTAAAATAATAGACATAAGCCTAAACTTAGTACAAATTTAGCGCGTGAACGATTCGCTCCGAAAAACCTGCTAAGTTTCTCAATCATTGATCTTTCAACGATAGAATTTTGAGGACAGTTTATAAAAATTCTCATCATCCTAAACGATGTCTGGCACATCAGGTTTTGCTAAACGTGAACGATCGCAAGAAACTCTAAGCCTGGTAACGAAAGATACAGAAAGCAGGGAGCATGATCACAATAATACTGTAAGGGAAGTATGTGTATCCTGTATGCACAGCTAGCATTGGAGCAGAGAGGCTGATCTTGATAAAGGTCAGACCAAAACAATATTGCTCAATCCGCAATCACTTCTTTGAACGAGCCATCTTGCTGCCCTACATTGAAATTCAATCGTGTTTATGGATTTTGCTTTGCTGCTAGCGCCAGAGATCCGTGAACGCCGACATTTAAAGCTGGAGAATGATTGTGAGTAAGATATCAAGACGTTTAGCAAGCCTATCTTTAGTTGCTGCCTCGATCGTGGCATTTGGAGGGTGTGCTTCGCAACCAACCGCTACGGCTCCTGCTGGAACCACAGGTGCAGCGAGTCCTGCTGCAAATCAACAGGGTCTAAAAGCAGTTCGAGTGCAGCTTTCATTTTTGAAGCAGAGCTTAGATGCGCCGCTGATCGTTGCGATGAACAAAGGTTACTTTGCTCAAGAAGGGTTGAATGTCTCGTATGAGCGAGGATTTGGCAACGCCGACACCATTAGTAAACTTGGAACGGGAAAGTTTGACCTGTCTTTTAGCGACATATACAACGCGATGGAGTTCAACGAGAAGAACCCCAACGAAAAAATCATCGCGGTTGCCATCACGCAGAACAAAGCTCCATTTGCAATTCTTTCATTCAAAGATAAAGGGATTAATTCGCTCAAGGATCTCGCAGGCAAGAAGATGGGCGCACCTGCCGGAGACGGTCCTCGTAAGCTATTTCCCATCCTGGCAAAGCAAGTCGGAATTGATCCGAACTCTGTCGAATGGACAACGATGGAACCCCGCCTGCGTGAGAGTTTTCTACTCCAAGGTCAAGTCGATGCAATTAGTGGATTCTCGACCTCTGCCCTTCCAGGCTTGCTCAAAGGCGGCAAGAAGCTAGAAGACATCAATGTGTTCTACTACAACGATAATGGGCTTGAGTTTTATGGCAATGCGATTTTAGCGAGAGCAAGCTTTGTTCAGCAGAATCCTGACACGGTAAGAGCATTTGTCAAAGCTTACATGCGTGGATTACAGGATGTCTTGAAAGACCCATCGGCAGGGCTAGATGCAGTCATGGCATCCGACGACTCGAAACTGATGGATCGTGAAGCAGAAAAGGTGCGATTGCAAGTTGCACTGGAGCGGATGTTTCTCAGTCCCGAAGTTGAGCAAAATGGGCTAGGTGGGGTTGACCCGGCACGCTTAGAGAGGACTCTGAAGCAAACAGCCGAAGGCTTTGGATTGCAAGCAACACCTACTGTTGCAGATGTCTTTACCGACAAGTTCTTGCCCCCGAAAGAAGAACGCACTGTCCCGAGCGATCGTAAACCGTTGTCCTAACCTCGTTCACACCAGGGCTGAGCTTTCTGGCCCTTTTTTCATTTACTTACTGAGGAATTATGCAGCCACAGGTTGATTCTCTATCTGCCAATTCGGGTTCGCCATCTGGAGAGCCTTTATTGGAATTCGATCGAGTTGGGTTGGAGTATCCCTTTGAAGGGCAGATGCGGCGGATTATTCAAGAGGTAAATCTATCGATTAAACCGGGCGAATTTGTCTCGTTTGTGGGACCCAGTGGATGCGGGAAGACTTCGATCTTGCGGATGGTGTCGGGATTGAATCCGGCCCCGATCGGTGAGATTCGCTATCGAGGAACCCCGATTAAAAAGCCCCTACGTAATACAGGAATTGCCTTCCAGAATCCGG
>JALOOO010000338.1 GCA_025454375.1 Leptolyngbya sp. Prado105
TCCATCTCTCGATCGGAGCCAGTTCGTTGCTGCTCAGCAGTGCCCAAGAAGGTTGCTAACACGTGATTTTTACAATGAGATGCATTGCTGCGCTGAAGGGTCGACCTTGGGTGGTAACTTGTCAGTCCGAACAGACGGGTTGGTGCTGCAGTTTCGAGAGAGAGCAAGAAAGGTACGAGTTGGATGCTTTGGTGTGTCAGGCTTGCTGGTGAGGTTTTGAGGGCCCGTTTTGATATTCGAGACGGTTTGAGCCCCGAGAAGTTGCACTTTGCTTGGAATATCGCTTCTGTCGACTCCTGGAACGGCGTTTCAGGAGTCGATAGATTGAACGTTGTCCATCTCTCGATCGGAGCCAGTTCGTTGCTGCTCACCAGTGCCCGAAAAGGTTGCTAAGACGTGATTTTTACAATGAGATGCATTGCTGCGCTGAAGGGTTTTCCATCTTCGGTGATCCCCGCGTGATTGAGACAGTCTAAAAAGGTCGCACGGCTGATCGGTTCAAAAATCACCGCGAACAGTTGTACGATTTGGCGCTTAGGACTGACTAATTTGCGATAGCGATCGAGGATCTGAGCGCGATTACCACTCATGGAAGTTTTCGAGATGAAGTTTAATCAGGATAACAAGAAACGTTAGGTTTCCTCAAAACGATGAATGATCGAAAAAATTAGCATTCATCGTCAGGGGATCACGTTAAGATCTAAATCCTAATTTAACCTCCCGAGTTCTGAATTTTGATATGAAACTGGCAGCCAGAGTAAGTCAGGTGACCCCATCGCTCACCCTCGCGATCGATGCAAAAGCAAAGGCGATGAAGCGTGACGGGATTGATGTTTGTAGCTTTAGTGCAGGCGAACCGGATTTTGATACGCCAGATCACATCAAGCAAGCTGCTATAGATGCGCTAACACAAGGTAAAACTCGCTACGGGCCTGCTGCTGGAGAACCGCGCTTAAGAGAAACGATCGCTCGCAAACTCCAGCGCGAGAATCATCTCGCTTACACTGCCGAAAATATTCTGGTCACGAATGGCGGTAAACATTCGCTCTATAACTTGATGATGGCGTTGCTCGATCCGGGCGATGAAGTAATCATTCCGGTGCCTTTCTGGGTGAGTTATCCCGAAATGGTGAAACTGGCGCAGGGTGTACCTGTGATGGTCAAAACGACTGTCGAAACTGGGTATAAAATTACGCCGGATCAACTCCGTCAAGCGATTACGGACAAAACGAAGCTGTTTATTCTCAATTCGCCTTCTAATCCAACGGGGATGGTGTATACGCCGGATGAGATTCGGGCGATCGCTCAAGTGGTCGTCGAGAAAGATATCTATGTTGTATCGGATGAAATCTATGAGCGCTTGCTCTATGACGGGGCGGAGCATTTGAGCATTGGGGCGGTCAGTTCAGAAGCCTTTGAGCGGACGATTATCAGTCATGGGTTTGCGAAAGCTTATTCGATGACGGGTTGGCGCGTGGGCTATTTGGCGGGGAATGTTGATTTGATCAAGGCAGCGAGTAAGATTCAAGGACACAGCACCTCGAATGTTTGTACCTTTGCTCAACAGGGTGCGATTCAGGCTTATGAAGGGCCGCAAGACTGTGTTGAAAAGATGCGTCAAGCTTTTGCAGAACGGCGACAATTTATTTTCGATCGAGTCAGTGCGATTCCGAAATTAACCTGTCTGAAGCCGGATGGTGCTTTTTATTTGTTTATCAACATTAGTCAGTTTGGGATGACTTCGCTTGAGTTTTGTGAGGGTTTGCTCACAGAACAGCAAGTAGCAGGAATTCCAGGGATTGCCTTTGGCGCGGATGATCATATTCGATTTTCTTACGCGACGGATATGACGACGATCGAGAAAGGACTCGATCGTCTAGCAACCTTCGTCAAATCTAAGATCTAATCTGTTTAACGTCAGTTCGGGTTAATGTTAGAGCCGCGCGATCGCAAATTGATCGGAGATTAATTGCGATCGGCGACGGCTGCTTTGGCTTTACGAGTGGGCAATTTGCGATCGGATTTGCGTTTGAGTCCGATGGCGACGGCTTCTTTACCATCGGAGCCGAATTGTCCTCGAACGGATTCTTTCATCGCGAGGACGGCATTGTGAAAGTCTTGCTCTGCTTTGCGTGCGGTTTCTGCGGCTTCGCGGGCAAGGACTTGCTGTTCGGTTTCGAGTTGTTGTTTGGCAAGCATGGTGCGGTAAGCCATTTGTAAGCCTTCTGGGCTGGCTTCTGCGCGAAGGCTCTGGTAACCAGAGACGGTGCTGAGTCCGTTCATTGATTCGACATCTTGTTGAATGACATCGCGGGAGAGTCGTTTCGTGGGCATTGGAATTGATCCTATTTTTTAAGATTTGGCTTATTATGCCCAGGGATGATTTACGACTAAAGTCGAGAGAATGAGTTGTTTTTGGGATGGCAAAACGGTCGTTTGAGCCGCGCAGATTGAGAGAAGTTGTGGGAATTCAGCAGATTCCGCAGGTGAATCGAATCCGACGCAGGGCGAATCGAATTAGCGCGATCGAATTCTGTATATTCCGCAGGGCGAATCGAATGCGACGCAGGGCGAATCGAAATAACGCGATCGAATTCTGTATATTCCGCAGGGCGAATTGAATGCGACGCAGGGCGAATCGAATACGAACGCAGGGGAAATTCGATTCGCACTCGTTTCCTTTTGATTGTGAACAAAAGAAATGCTTTATCCCCCCGGTATTTCAAGTCTGGATGTGTAGGATAAAAGACAAGCTCTTTCTCCTGTTGCTCGATCGATGTCTTCTCAATTTCAGCGCTACCTGAAATCGATTCTGAAAGATTATGAATCGCGATCTCGATTCTATACGCAAACGGATGCGGAAGGTCGGGAGACGTGTTTAGGCTTGATGGTGCAAACGGCGGAGGAGACTAAATCGGGCGAAAGCGATCGAGAAAAAGAGCGAGAACAGATTGAACGATTGCCTGTGCTGGAAGGATTGCAGAAATATGCTTCAAAGCACGTTTTGCTGGTAGGTCGTCCGGGATCGGGGAAGTCAACGGCATTAGAGCAATTGTTGTTGGAATTGGTAAGGAAAGCTCAAGCCGATGAAGCGTTGCCGATTCCGGTATTGGTGCAGTTGAAAGCGGATCGACCAATTTTGGCATTGATTCGAGAGACGTTACGACGGCATCGGTTGCTTTTGAAGGATAACGACTGCGTAGATGAACTGCTCTTTGAGGGAAAACTGCTGCTGCTTTCCAACTGATTCAGGTCAAGCTGCTCATCACGCTATCCTCGCTATCCAAGAGAACTGTAAGTACTACAACTACGAAATCTATCAAGCCTATCTAGAAGCACAGAAGCACGATCGACAAACCCAACAAAAGCTCGATCGCCCTCAAATCTACGTTCAGGGGGACTACATCGCAGGCGGTAAAATTGAAGGGAATCAATACAATATCGATCGCGTTGGCAACCTCAACACTGGAGACGTTACGATTCGCGGCGATCAAATTGGCGAACAGCACAACCACCCTGCATCAAAAGACGATCGCACTTCTCCCCTAGGCTAAAATCAAGTTGTTCTCATTCTATTCTTTCGGAGCCAGCCATGTCTCACTCCCTCACCCTCACGCTCGATCTCGACGACACCTTGAAGCAAGCCCTCGATCGAGCACTTGAACAAAACCAGCAATCTGCCGAAACCCTGATTCTTCAACTGCTAATCCAGAATCTGACACCAGCTTCCCCCATGCCCGATGCAAAGACAGATCCTCTGCTAAAACTGATTGGCTGCATCAACACCGACATTTCCGATGTCGCTGAAAACCACGATCACTACATTGGTCAAGCCCTCTACGAAGAGATGCACCCAAATGAATAATCTATTCATCGATACTTCAGGATGGGCAAGTCTCTTCATCACCCAAGAGCCGAGTCATCTTCTAGCAAATCAAGTTTTAAACCAAGCGCTTCAACAAAGACAAACGCTCATCACTAGCAACTACATCATCAGCGAACTGGTTGCCCTACTCCATAGTCCCCTTCGTCAGTCTCGATCGCGCATCTTTGAAATCATAGACGCAATCAAAACTGTTCCTTACGTTCAGATTATTCATCTCGATCAAGTCACTGACCAAACCGCCTGGGAACTCTGCAAAAGCCGTTCTGATAAACCCTGGTCACTAGTAGACTGCTCATCCTTTGTCTTGATGCAACAACTCAACATTCAGCAAGCCTTCACTACTGATCACCATTTTGAACAAGCTGGCTTTATTCGGTTGTTGAGGTAATTGCATCAACAGATCGATCTAGGACATCTCGAAATCGACCCCGACACCGGAAAAGAGGTAAATCGATGGTAGACACTCACACCAATCCCGCCGCGATCTCATCCCTACACTCAACCGTCCTCAACTCCCTAAAACAATTGCTCGATCGACAAATCACAACCCCTCAACTCGTGCAACTGGCTGAGCAATCCTACTGGGAATTACTTGAAGGTCAGCATGGCAACGATCATTCCTCTCAAGCACTACATCTTC
>JALOOO010000118.1 GCA_025454375.1 Leptolyngbya sp. Prado105
CTCTTTTCTTTCATTGTCATTTAGTTTTAATAGGTCTTCAGGTTTTACAGTTTCTTGTGAAAGTAAATTTTCAAACTTCGCCGAGCGAGTTCAACAGGGGTGATCTATGAGGCAATTTTTCGCGGATTTGCCGTGGCGCTTCAGCATAGAGAGCGAATTGCTAGACAGTGCAGTTTACCTTGGGACAGTCAATGAACAGCGTTTTAGTGATCGAAGACGATCGAGAGATTTTAGAAAATATTGAAGAAATCTTAGAGCTTCAAAGTTTTCAAGCACTGACGACGAGTAGTAGTGTCGCAGGTCTGCAATTGGCGAAGGAAGCACTTCCGAGTCTAGTCATCTGTGATGTGATGATGCCAGAGATGGATGGCTATGCCGTCCTCAGCGAGTTGCGGCAGCAGGTTGAGACAGCAACGATTCCCTTCATTTTTCTGACTGGGCGTTCTGAACGTGCCGATGTGCGGATGGGGATGGAGCTAGGTGCAGATGACTATCTAACCAAGCCTTTTACTCAAGATGAGTTGATTGGCGCAGTGCAAAGTTGCTTAAGTAAGTATGATCGTCTGACTCGACGATCTGAAGCTCAAGTCGAAGAAGCACACTCGATCGAAAAGCAACTACAAACCAGCCAAGAATTGGCTGAGATGAATAGTGTGCTGCTGCAAAAGCTCTCTCAGGGGCTACGGCATCCCGTCTCGAATATTACGATCGCGACCTACATGCTGAAGCAGAATCTAACCAGTAAAGACCTCGAACGATACATTGCCATCCTAGAAGAAGAATGTGCGAGAAGTACGTCCCTGTTGAATGAAGTTTCGAGTCTGCAAGAGTATTTGAATCCATCAAAGATTAATTTGCTGCGCGGCAAGTTAAAGGTGCGGATTCCGCTGTCATGACTCACTTGAACTGACCTTATAACGAGGTGCTGGCGGATCGGTGTGATCCCAAAATCGGATTGGGAATAATGGGGCAGACGTGGTTGCGTCAAGCCCTTTCTGCACCCAAATTATGTCTACCTTCCCCAAACTCCCGATTTCAGTTCTGATTCCTGCGCGCAACGAAGAGGCGAATTTGCCCGCTTGCCTTGAGAGCGTTTCTAGAGCCGATGAAGTCTTTGTCGTCGATTCGCAAAGTAGCGATCGCTCGGTTGAAATCTCACAGAGCTATGGTGCAACTGTCGTTCAATTTCACTTCAATGGACGCTGGCCCAAAAAGAAAAATTGGTCGCTGGAGAATCTTCCGTTTCGCAACGAATGGGTTTTGATTGTCGATTGCGATGAGCGGATTACGCCTGAACTATGGGACGAGATTGCAACAGCGATTCAGAATCCAGAGTACGAAGGATACTATCTAAATCGGCGAGTATTTTTCCTGGGACAATGGATTCGCTACGGGGGCAAGTATCCCGACTGGAATTTGCGCTTGTTCAAACATGCGAAAGGGCGTTACGAGAACCTCAGCACTGAAGCGATTCGCAATACAGGTGACAATGAGGTGCATGAGCATGTCATCCTGTCTGAAAAGGTGGGCTATCTGAAAAATGATATGCTGCACATCGATTTTAAGGATCTCTACCATTGGCTAGACCGCCACAATCGTTATTCCAATTGGGAAGCAAAGGTCTATCTCAATTTGCTCAAGGGTAAAGATGAGCAGGGAACGATCGGCGCAAATCTATTTGGAGATTCTGTACAGCGTAAGCGGTTCTTGAAGCGAATTTGGGTGCGTTTACCTTTTAAGCCGACATTGAGGTTTTTGCTAGCTTATGTGATTCGACTTGGATTTCTTGATGGTAGAGCAGGCTATATCTATGCGCGGTTGCTCAGCCAGTACGAGTTTCAAATTGGAGTCAAACTGTATGAGCTACAGCAGTTCGGCGGAACGCTGAATGCGCCCCAACCGAGCGCAACTCAATCGATCGTACAGCCAGAATCATGACGAGTTTGAGAGAGTCTGCAATCGACCTTGATGCGCCTCCGCTCGTCGATTTAGGAAGTTATGATCAGTCCTGGTACGATCGGGGTCGTCCGGGTTGGTATGTTTTACTTTGGTGGTTGGTTCAAGCGATCTTTTTTCCGATCACACCTCAACCGTTCAATCCAGTTCGCTGTGCTATCCTGCGACTGTTCGGGGCAAAGGTTGGCAGGGGGGTGTTAGTTCGTCCGACGGCAAGGTTTACTTATCCTTGGAAAGTTGAGATTGGGGACTATAGCTGGATCGGCGATGATGTCGTGTTTTATAGTCTCGATCGCATTTCAGTCGGTTCTCACTGTGTGATTTCACAAAAGAGCTATCTTTGCACAGGCAGCCACGATTTGAGCGATCCAGCGTTTGGGTTGGAGACGAATGCGATCGATCTCGGTCATGGAGTATGGATTGCAACGGATTGTTTTGTTGCACCTGGCGTTCAGATTGGCTCGAACGCGGTCATTGGGGCACGAAGTACTGTATTGAAGTCGATGCCAGCCCAGTTTGTTTGCTGGGGATCACCCTGTCGATCGCAATATTTGCGGGAGATGCGGATAGATTCGCGATCGAGCTTGTGAGAGTTGTATCGAAAGCTTAAAGCCACTTCACTATGGGACAGGTATCTTGCGGATTTTTTATGGCAAGATGCCTACCCTTTGTCAGTCAATCAGCTAGTTGATCTGGATCAACTCCTAGCTCCCGCAATTTTGTCGCAAGCCGTTCTGCTCGTTCTCTTTCTAGTTCTGCTCGTTCTCTTTCTAGTTCTGCTCGTTCTCTTTCTAGTTCTGCTCGTTCTCTTTCCTGTTCTGCTCGTTCTCTTTCCTGTTCTGCTCGTTCTTTTTCTAGTTCTGCTCGCTCTTCCCCTGCTAACAGCAGGTTGCCATTGCGATCCCACCAGCGCAACCAAGGGAAAGTCTGATTCAGATAGGTGCCCTGCCAAATTCCTAATTCAATCCCTAAGTTCGCAACCGGATAGCGTCCTTGAGCGTTAGGTTGAGATCGCCGATAGCGGTTTCCAAAGAGTTCATAGACTTCAACGGATGCCTTTTCGACTTCGTAGATTGCATAGAAAGGAATCCGAATCGCTTGCTCATAGACCCAAAATTTTCCTGCTTTAGCATTATTGCCAGTCAATGGGGAAGTGGCATCTCGTTCTTCTGAGCCATCTCCTGACACAAATTCGATCGCAATCAAGGGCGCAATAATTTCTTTCCACATCACATAAGATCTTCGGCGTTCCCCGTTGAGTAAGGGAGATACACCCGGAACATAAAACCAGTCGGGAGCTTCTGCGCCACGCTCAGGTGGGTCAGTGAGTCGCCAATAGATGCCACAGTCTTGCCCGATCGCATACTGACCATCGGGGTGCAGCGCATCCAAAACGGGCACGATCGAGCTAGTCAGCAATAGGCTCTGAGGGTGTTCTTGAAAATTCTTCACAAAAGTACCATCAGACTCAGGCAATTGCTTATGATTCGGGAGAGTGAGATCAATTTGAGATTGGGCAAGTGTCATGGGAAGAACTCCACCAGAAAATACTAGCCGAATTGATTCTAACGTTCGCTCCTTTATTTTGGCGCAGTTGGGAAAACTCCGCAAATCATGTGCCCAAATACGGAGCTAACGCAAATGATTCTGGCTGGTTGAGCAGAACTCGATCGCATAATTCAAATAGTTCTGCTTCGGTTTGGGTCTGCCGCATTGATTTGAGAAAGTGACCTTCAGCATCAATGCTGAGTGCGATGTAGTTGAGGAACATTTTAAGATAGCCCAGTCGCGCTCGGGTTGGAACATTTGCCGCACAAGGCGTTTGCCACAATCGATCGAGATAGTTCCGCACCTGCTCTAAAGTAACGCTTTGAATTGGCTCTCCGCGCAAGGCTTGCCGAATTTGCTCGAAAATCCAAGGGTTCCCAATCGCCCAGCGTCCAATCATCAGACCTGCTGCGCCTGTTTTGGCAAGAATGTCGATCGCGGATTGTGCAGAGTAAATATTGCCATTTGCTAGGACTGGGCAATTCACCCATCGAACAGCTTCAGCGATTAAGTCATACTTGACTTCACCATGGTACATATCTTTGACGGTTCGACCATGCAGACTGAGCAGATCAATCTTGTGGCGATTGATCAGGTCTAGAATTTTGTAGAAGTTGTCTGTATTCTCGAATCCAACTCGCATTTTTACGGTGAACGGTCGATCGTTGAGCGTTTGCCGCAGTGCATCTAAGATGCGATCGACTTTTTCTGGCTCTCGAAGTAGTCCCCCTCCCACATTTTTTTTATAGATTCTAGGAGCAGGACAGCCCATGTTTAAATCTACTCCAGCAATTTCGTACTTGCAGAGTTCGCGGGCGGTTCTGACTAAATCGGGAATGCTCTCCCCAATCAGTTGTGCAAAAACAGGTCGTCCTGTTTCATTCTCAGTAATGGCTTTGAGAATACTACGATCGAGCCTGGAAGTCTCATTGACGCGAAAGTATTCAGTAAAAAAATAGTCTGGACTACCATACTCGGCAATGACTTTCATGAACCAATAATTTGTCACATCCTGCATGGGTGCAAGTGCGGTGAGTGGCAAATCTGGATGAGAGGATTGGGGGAGCATTGCGATGAACGAGATCGACAGACTCACACTGTATCAAAACTTGGCTGCTTTGATCGAGTCTGCAACGGCTTGCTGCCCCCTAAATTCTCTAAAGTTGGGAGACTACAGGATTGATTTCGCAATTCTAAGCCGATTGCTCAATCCAATCGTCCATCTCCGCAAAGTCATTACACCCAGTAATTTCCATCAGAGTTTGCAGCATTGAGAGGTCACGCTTCTCCCACTCCGCCAAGATCGAAGCTCGATCGTCTTCCGGTGGAAAATACTTGTAAATCCGCAAGCCCCCTCGTCGTCCATCAGGAGCAACCGCACGACCTGTACAGGTTAGCTTCACCCCAATTTTGCCAAGTAAGGTCTGTACGATCGCGATGGGAGCAAGCTTTTCTGTAACTGTGAACTTAAACAATGCCTTCATATCTTCGCGACATTCTAGCGCTGTCTTTGCCACAAATTGAACGAGGTCATCCGTTGCTAAAATCTTCTCTTCAGGCTTGAGAAATTCAAGAATTTTCAGCGATCGTAATGCTTCAACCTGTGCCGTTAGTAACTTGACATCTTGAACCGAAATCTTGCCGCCGCCGCGTTCTAGGTGATCCTCTAGCTCCTGCATGTCATGTAGCCGGACATATTCAGGATTGTGGGTGAGGTAGTAGTACAACCGCAGTTGAGCATACCAACCGTCATCGTCTTTGAGCTTGATTTCAGGCGTGATTGTTTCAACATTGTACTTGCGTTGGAGTTCATGCTTGCGTCTACTATGACGTTTCTGAACGGTTTGGTTCGCTTGCTCTTTTAGCTCGTAGTACTCTTCGACCGTAATCTCAGGCGAGTCGGACACTGCGATCGCTTCTGCGGTTTGATTTCTCGTCCGGATCGCTGACATCACTTGAGCAATGCGATCGCACTCCTCGACATCATGTTGCCCGAGCAGGTATTCAAACCCTTCAATTTTGAGAGTGCCAGCAAGCAATTCGCGACACATTTGATCATTGTACTGTCCGAAGATTTTTGTCAAATCATCCGTGACCATCGTAACTTCGTGCCCTTCCAGCAGTAAGCCATTCCGCAACTCTCGACGATAGCGCCACAGAGAAGCATTCACTCGTGCTGCCATTTTTGCCCAAGTCCGAAGCGCGATCGGATCGCTCTGCTCATCCAAATCAAAATCAATGTCTTTGAGCAATGCAATGTTGTATTGAACAGATTTTGTCAAAGACTGCGCGACATCACGATAGTTACAACTGCCATTGCCAATCTTACCGGGACCAAAATGTGCCGCCCAAATATAACGCGGAATTGGTTCACGAACTCTTGCTAAAGCCTGCCGGGATTCAGAATCTGGCGTGACTCCTTGGAAAATGCCAAACACTGCTTTGAAATGATTGCGAATGTCGATCGACACTCCAGTTCCAATCGTTGGAGTTGCTAACACCACATCATAATCGCCCACAACATCATTGATCCGTTCTGCGATGTGATAAGCCGGATGATCCGGGTCAGAAACTGTTTCACTATCGATTCTTAGCACTCGCTTCTGCGGAAACTGCAACTTCAAATAGGTTTCTAAATTTCTAGAACTCCAGCGCCCACGCACTTTCTGAGAATCGAGACAGACGAAAACGGCTCCTTCTTCTTGGAGTACCCTGCCTAAACGATCGAGCAATGGAGCCGGATTTTTAGTATCGTAGAGCGAAACATTCCAGGCAACTTCAGGCTTCCACTGATTGAACACAAGCCAGGGAGTGACCGGAGTTTCTGCTAAGCCTCGAAGATAGTCAATACTCACATCTGACAAATCAGCATCTTGAGCAATTAACAATCCACCCGTTTCAAGAACTACTTCGACTAGCTCTCGCAAGGTTTCGAGAATTCTAACGCGCTGGTGATAGCAAGTAGCACTATTCAAAGCGTGCCAAAGTACCTGCTCGACTTCATCTAGAATGACGATCGCGCCTTCCCACTCACTCGGATTAAACTTTGCTCTCGAATTCGGATGCAGCGAATCAATACATAATCCATAGCTATGCTGCTGCTCAGCCTTCAAAGCATTATCAATCCAATCAATTCCAATGCTTTGACAAATTGCTTTGCCTAACTGAATCCGGTGCGTAATGACTAAAACCTTACGCACACTCCCTGAAGCGGAGCTACGAGTTGAATTTTTAATTAGTGCTTGTAAAGCTGTTGTTTTCCCGGTTCCCTTAGCACTTTTAACACAGACTAAACCTGATTCTGGATAAGGCAAATCACCTAAGTAAGGTTGATTCAGCGTCAAAGTCGGCGTATAGGTGAGCGACCATAACTTTGAAGCTTGCCAGAACTCAAGCTCGATCGCGTTTTCATATAAGTCTGTAAATGCCTGACTCCCCCGAGCCACAACAAAATCATCAACACCTTTTTCAGCACCAGGCAATGCAATCACTTTAACTTGACAGCCAGCACTGGTTAAAAGTTGTCCTAATCGAGAGGTTGCAAGAAAAATATTTTGTAAGGTTTTCGGCTTAGTTTCATAGTCAAAACAGATGTAAATCGATCGCTCTCGATTGGCAAAATAAGCCAGTTCTGCAATCAGTTGCCGCGTTTCTCGACGATAGCCACTAAAGATTCCAGGAAGCGCGATCGCAGGATAACCCAAAGTCAACAAGCAACCCGCTTTTTTTTCCCCTTCTGTCAGCACAATCGGCAAATCATTCTGCCAAACCCATTCCCAGAAATGAGTTGCATCTGCAATTGCAACATTAAACCGCTCAGCAATCTTCTGCCAAATGTGCATCGGCACATCCAGCAGCACCAATCTGCTCGATCCTTTGCCCATACTTGGACTGAGATACTTAGCAGGCTTGCCCTTTTTGTGATCCAGAATCGGAGTCGTTGCATCTGGCTTAAATCGCCCCCACTCCATTCTTTGCCAATGATTGAGCGGATCGATTCCGCTCACCCACCAGCCGCGAACTGATTCTCGTGCCTGCTTGCCAAACCGGGTCACTTTCCAATTCAGCAATTCGGCAATTGGATAATGCGCCTCGTGAGTAAACGGATCACACTCGGTATCTTCAAGCGATCGCACATTCCGACGAATGATATCTCGATCGACTCCACTCGCGAGCCATTCCTGCTCATGGTCGGGATAGAGGTCGCCCCCCAACTGAGCCGCCGCTCCCGAAGGAGCAATTCTGAGGGAAGTAACCATCAGTTTTGCTCCTGATTTGCGAGAGGGTTCAGATAAATCGACAGAGAATTTGCACGGAAAAGTAGCGCAGAATGACTGCACGTGATACGATGTTCAGACATAGAAATCAGCCCAATCTTTTTTGGGCAAACAAGGTTATCGACCCCTTAAGCTGACTGTGGTAGGAAAGCTTCGGGGGTTTTGCTTTTGCGAGTTTTAACTTCTGCGAATTAAGCAAAGTCAAAACTCGTGATCGCGTTTGAATCGACTGAATGGTGGTAGACATTCAAATCAATTCTTTTTCTGAGATTAAAAGCTTGGCGGAGTGGTGGTAGACACTCAAATCGCACAATCTTTTCTTTGACTCCAGACAAACAAGGTGCGTCAGTTGGATGAATTTCCAATGCCGACGTGGACAGAGATTAACACCGATTTTTGATCCGCTCAAGAGGGGGTGGATCAGAGATCCGGGGGAGTTAGGGGGAGAAGGTACGGCGGAGTTTTGGATTGGAGATCGCGGATTTTGGCGTGTGAATGCGGATCGATCGAATAAAATAGAGTGAAAGATTTTAGAAATAAGCGCCAAAATTCAGACGCGGGTGTTGCAGAAGCCCCAATCGAATTCAGACGCAGGCGTTATAGAACTCCGCATAAACACTACTACTGGTGGCGGTCGGGATGGATCATCTCGCAGTAGAACTCTAGATGTAGCGTTTTGCCACTAGACAAATTTCAAAGGGTGAGGCACTATATGTGGGGTTCTCATTCTGAAGCGCAATGAAACAACTAGAAGCAGCCTTTCCCGTCGATAGCCAACTCCTGATGGTTTTGCCGAGAGCCGGGGCATCGATCCGAAATCCAGATGTGCGATTGCCGATTTTGCGATCGGATGTGGATGGCTATTATTTAGAAATGCGGGTTGAGGCGGATGTGCAAGATGACAGCGAATTTTCTGTCATTCGGCGCGTTCCGTTAGAGAATCTTTCAGATGAAGAACTAGAAGACATCAAAGCGGAATATGCCAATTTAGATTGGTCGGCTTGTGTGAATAAAGGCGTGAGCAATGGATTAGAAAAAATCCACGATCGCCGAATTCAAAGAATGTTTATGGCGCTGATGACCTTCTTAAATCCTCGTCAAATTTCGATTGTGCTTCATCTCTATAAACTGGCAGCGCAGCAAGGAAATGGCAGCACAGTTACGTTTCGATCAAACGATTTACTCGAAAGTTTGGGATATACCCGCACGAAAGATGGAGGATTTGCATCAAAACTGCGATCGCAGTTAAATCGCGATTTGGTTGCGCTTCATCGCACTGAGTTGGTGTTAGCTCAGTCTTTTAGAAAGGCGAGTCTAAATCGCGGCGCGAAGGTGATGATCAAGAGCATTTTGAGAATTAAAGATTACGAGGTAGACAATGCGCCTAGAGATTTTGATGTTACGAAAGCGGCTGACTATACATATGAACTGGCTGATTCTTACACAATCTCTTTGGAGTTTTTTGATGGAACAAGAAACGGAGATTGTGTCCTATTTCCAAATCAGTTTGACATTGCTCAGCGACTTGGAAGTAATGCAAAGTGTGACTACAAGACCAAGCTTTTGATCTATCTAGCAAGTCGGATGAAATGGGATGCTTTGACAGATGGACAGTTTATCTCGATTTCTAAACAGTATCTGTTTAAGAACCTGGATTTATTTGGGAGCAATTCGTCAAGAAACAATCAAATTTTTTGGCGAACGGTAGATGAATTGAAAGATGAAGGTTATTTGTTTGGGGCGCAAGAATTGTCAGGAAAACATCGAATTTCTACGATTCAATTTCAGATTAATCCGATGAAATTGAAATGTAAATAATTTGGGATAATTATTCGGGTTTGATCAATTGTTTGATTACCTAATAATTTGCACGTAAGTTTATTGCCCGATTCATTCGGCAACTTGCATCATCGCGTTTGTTGCCGAAATGATCATTCACCCTCGATCGACTTTAAAAATTGCGAATAATCGCATCCGCAAATTCGGAACATTTCAATGGTGGATCAACTGGAGGTTCCATCAATCGCGCCAGATCGTAAGTCACCTCACGCCCTGCTACTGCCTTCGCCAATCCATTTTTAATCAAATCAGCCGCCTCCTGCCATCCCAAATACTCCAACATCATCACCCCAGACAAAATCACCGATCCAGGATTCACTCGATCGAGTCCCGCATGTTTAGGAGCCGTCCCATGGGTTGCTTCAAAAATTGCAGCCGAATCGCCAATATTTGCACCCGGAGCCATGCCTAAACCGCCCGCAATTGCCGCAGCCGCATCAGAAATATAATCCCCGTTCAAATTCATCGTCGCCAAGATTGAATATTCATCGGGACGAGTTTGAATCTGCTGGAAAATACTATCCGCGATACGATCGTTGACCATAACTTTCTCTTTCCACTTGCCATCGCCATGCGTTGACCCAATCGCCTCTAAGACTGCTTTCACCTCATCGCAGATTTTCTCCTGCTTATCCGGCGGCATCGAATCGTAACCGGGATCAATCTGACGGGCATTTTCTTCGATCGACAAATCCGCCTTTTTCTCTTTATTGCTTAGAATCCAGGACTCTCGCTCCGTCACGCAGTCGGCTCGAAATTCTGTCGTCGCCAACTCATATCCCCAATCTCGAAATGCGCCTTCGGTGTACTTCATAATGTTGCCCTTATGAACTAATGTCACCGTTTGCTTGTTTTTGGGCAATCGCAGCGCATGTTGAATCGCTCGACGGACAAGACGCTGAGAACCCTTCTTACTAATCGGTTTGATGCCAATTCCAGAATCGAGCGGAAGCTGCTTTTTGCCATGTTCAGGCGTACTCGGAATCAAGTCCTCATTCAGATATTTGATCAAGCGATCGGCAATTTCACTGCCCTGCTTCCACTCAATCCCTAAATAAATATCCTCGGTATTCTCTCGATAAATAATTACGTCCAGCTTTTCTGGATAGCGATGCGGCGAAGGCGTTCCAGCATAATACTTACAGGGACGAACACAGGCATAGAGATCAAAAATCTGCCGCAAAGCCACATTGAGAGAACGGATTCCACCCCCGATCGGCGTGGTTAATGGACCTTTGATCGCAACCCCAAATTCACGAATCGCTTCAAGCGAATCTTCCGGTAAATATTGATACGTACCATACTGCTCACAGGCTTCATCACCGACATAGATTTTGAACCAGGTGATCTGACGTTTTCCGCCATAAGCTGCCTGAACTGCGGCATCAAAAACTTTCTGAGAAGCAGGCCACAAGTCAATTCCAGTTCCATCACCTCGAATAAATGGAATAATTGGATTGTCAGGAACGATCGGCTCTCCATTCGCAAATGTAATCTTCTCGCCAGTGGTCGGAGGGGTGATTTTTTCGTACATAAAATCCCGCAGTTCTCAAGTTAAGATAAGTTGGGCAACGGCTAGTAGGCTACCAAATTTCCTTGCAAATTAGGTAGTACAACATGAACACAAGATAAACGAAGAAAATTAGGACATAAAGATAAGCCTGAGACTTCAGAACTCTCGATCACTGGGATACCATGTTAAGGGGAAATTTTTTGGTTAAAAAAATGACCAAATGAAATAACCTCATTGGATGAGCCTGTCAGGCGAATCGAATTAATCAATCTACAAGTGAGAATATTGAAAAGAACTTGGGTTGCAATCTACCGTCTTGAGGTGCTGGAGACGAAGGTATGAAAAAGATTTTAATTGTGGATGATGATACGGCACTGAGAACGGCTCTGATCCGGTATCTCGAAAAACGTGGCTATTTAGTTCACCATGCTGCGTCCGGTTTAGAAGGCTTAGCTCAGTTTGAAGAAGACCAGCCCGATTTAGTTGTTTCCGATGTGATCATGCCAGAAATGGACGGACTTGAATTTTGCCGTCGTTTACGATCGCTGAGAATTGGTCAACTCGTTCCTTTTATTTTCCTATCGAGTCGAGGTGAAGTCGAAGATCGCGTCCAAGGACACTCCATCGGAGCAGATGATTACTTGATCAAACCCTTCGAGCCACGAGAACTCCTTGCCAAAATCGAAGCGCAACTTGAGCGATCTCGCCGAATGCACTCCGAAATGGTGCGCCTAATGCAACAGTCTGGCACCGTTGTTGAAGCTTCTGCCTCTGTCACAACCGTTCCGCTTCCACTGACTCCTGCTGAAGAGAAAGTGTTTTGGGAAGTCATTCAAGGACATACCAATAAGCAAATTGGCGATCATCTTTTCGTCAGTCCGCGCACGGTTCAAACCCATCTGAGTAATATCCTGAGCAAGTTACAGCTTGAAAATCGATCACAACTTGTCCGCTACGCCTTTGAAAAAGGCTATCGACTTCCCACTCCTGAAACCGTTCCTACAGACGGAACCGCCTAACCTGCTCACAGTCAAGGGAACGCAAGTGCAAGAATTGTGTTTCCCCTGCAAAATCTAAAATCCAAAATTTAAAAAACGGGTTGAACCACTACACCCTGAGACTTATGCTAGATAAGGGGGTAATCCCTAATCTCCCTAATCTCCACCCGTTTTACATGACTAATTTAGAAACTTCTTCAGCCCTCGATCTTCCCGATAGCCTCGCGGCGCTCCAGTTGAAGCTTCGATCTGACGCTGAAAAAAATCAGTTGCAAGCGATCGAAGCGCTCAATGCACTTGGCGAAGATGGATTTCCTGCACTGATGGAATTTCTACTCGAACGGCGCGACACCCCTGGTCGAGTCGAAGCCAAAATTTATCAAACCCTGTTTCATTCTCAAATTCCAAACGTTCTAGAATTCCTTCAGCACCATTTCCCAACTGGAACCGTACCCCTCAACTCCGATCGCAATATTGACTACACCGGACTGCAAAAGCTTCTCATCGAGCAAAAATTTCAAGCAGCCGACAAACTGACGATCGATAAACTCTGTGAACTTGCAGGCGAATCTGCCGTTCTGCGCAAATGGCTCTACTTTACCGAAGTCGAGAATTTTCCTATCACTGATCTGCAAACCATTGATGCACTCTGGCTCGCTCATTCCGACTATCAATACGGTTTTTCAGTCCAGCGGCAGATTTGGCTCAGCGTCGGGAAAAAATGGGACAAACTTTGGGATAAAATTGGGTGGAAATCCGGATATACCTGGACTCGTTATCCAGACGGGTTTACATGGAGTTTAGCTGCTCCTAAAGGTCATCTACCCCTCTCGAATCAACTCCGAGGAGTTAGAGTTATCGCTGCTTTATTTGCCCATCCCGCTTGGACAAAATAGCTCTGTAATTTCTCACAGCCCTCCTCTGCGTAATCTCTCCAGGTTCCATCAATACAGAACGCTTAAACTTCCGTGATCTCTCTTTAGGCTGAACGTTGATCCGATCCCAAGTCAGGGCAATCTTGGTATAGTTGCAGACTGTGCAAAGGCTTAACGCCAAAACAGTCTGAGAAGTTCTTTAAAATCGAGGATAGGGGTTGGAATGGGAATCCCCGAAAACAGGCTCTTTTGTCGATTAGATGGGTTAACGACTGCTGCCCGTGAGCAGCAGCGAATGTTGGTCTTGACGGAACTCGGCTTGCTCGACTCCGAAAGTGTACCGATCTTTGAAGAAGCGACCCAAACGGCGGCTCACTCACTAGAGGCACCGATCTGCTTAGTGGGGTTAATGGATCAATCGCGCCAGTGGTTTAAATCCGCTCAAGGCTTGTCGCGTCTAGGCTTGATGAATCATCTAGCGATGACTCGTCAATTGCCTCGCGAAGAAGCGTTTTGTGTTCATGTTGTCGATAGTCAACAAGTTTTGGCGATCGACGATACGCTGGATCATCCAGCTTTCGCGAATTCAATGCTTTGTCAACAGTACGGGATTCGGGCATATCTCGGTGCGCCGCTCGTGACCGTAAGCGGTGACTGTATTGGTACACTCTGTATCATGGATTCCCGCCCCCGTACCTTTACAGAGAGAGATGCCGAATTCTTAATGCTGACGGCTCGCTTGAGTATAAGCGAGTACGAACGCCTGCACTTAATCAAATCGCAAGCCGCCGGAACCCTAATTCCAGTGGCTCGATCTCAAAACGCCCCTACAAACCCAGTCAAATTTGAACTCCTAGCTCAACTGACTCAAGAACTCCGCACGCCTCTGACTTCCGTGATGGGCATGGCAAGCGTTCTCAATCGAGAGATTTATGGACCGCTTACCAGCAAGCAGAAAGAATATCTTGACATCATTCATCACAGTGGACAGTACTTACTCTCGCTTGTGAAAGAAATTTTGGAGCTTTCACAACTTGATGATAGTAGCAGAGCGCTGAATCTCACTTCTATCGATATTGAAATGCTCTGTCAGCAGGCAATTGCTACCTTAGAGCAAGCTGCTAATCGCCGAGAGCAGCAAATCCGCCTCTCAGTTGAACCGGGCAATCGAATCTGGCTGCTCGACAAAGAGAAAATCCGCCAAATGCTGTATCACCTGATGTTCAGTGTGATTCAATCTTCTAATGCGGGTAGTATCGTGCGGCTGCATGTCTCCCATAAGAGCAGTGGATTACGCCTAACCGTTTGGGCATCGCATCCCTGTCTTGGAGATAGCGTGGGATACAACGAAATGTTGACCCCACAAACAGGCTCGATCGCAACCTTTGAGTATGAGCATACGACAAATGGGCATCGGACTGGGTTAATGCCGATTGCTACCACTCTAGGAGGCGTTAGACTTACCGATCTTGATGAAGCACAGGATGAGATCCCCGATGCGGATGCCGTCCGTAAGAATCTCGGGTTGCTGCTCAGTCGTCAACTCGCGGAAATGCACGGGGGACAAATTCTCATCCAGGGTGTTGCCGAACCGGGGTATCGCTATGTGATCACCTTGCCTCGACTGACTCAGTAATCTTGCCAAAGTCCCAATATCGCGGATAATAGCCCTAGCTCAAATTTGCTCGGGCTATTTTGCTTGAAAGCATGGAAAATCCGCTTATGAATTCAGTTTGGCAAGACTTGACGTTAGCAACACTTCCCCTTCAGCAATGGCGGCAGGTCAGTTATGTCTATCGCGTCGTAGGTTCGCTGCAAAATTGGCGCAGCAGTTCTTGGCTGATGCAGCACGGAGATGCGATCGCGGCGCTTTTAATTAGTCTGGTGTTCGCGCTCTCACCCTTTGTTGCCACCAATTTAATCGGGATATTGCTGGGCGCTTGTATTCTGTTTTGGGTCTTGCTGACGGTTTCGGATACGGATAAACGAGCAGGATTAACCCCCATTCATTTGCTAGTGATGCTGTTTTGGGGGATTTCAGCGATCGCAGCCGCACTTTCTCCACTGAAGCGAGCCGCATTCGTGGGATTCGGCAAACTATCGCTGTATTTAATGTTCTTCATTTTGATGGCGCGAGTTTTTCGATCGCCCAAATTGAGATCGTTTTGTATCACTCTCTTTCTGCATGTCGCACTTCTAGTCAGTAGTTACGGAATTCATCAGGCAATTTTTGGAGCAGATGCTCTGGCGACCTGGGTTGATCCAGAATCTCCCCTAGCGCAATCAACGCGAGTCTATAGCTTTTTGGGCAATCCAAATCTGCTAGCGGGCTACTTAATGCCTGCAATCTGGCTGTCGTTTAGCGCAATTTTCATCTGGAAGCAGCGAGTCCCAAAGATCCTAGCGATCGTCATGTTCGGGATTAATACAGCCTGTCTCCTTCTCACTCAAAGCCGGGGATCATGGATTGGACTAATGGTGTCAGCAGTGGCGATGCTCGTCCTGCTGAGATATTGGTGGAGTCCAATCTTGCCCCAGTTCTTGAAAAAATGGGGATTAATTCTGGCATTTGGGGGCTTAGTCGGCGCTTTGGTGCTGGGATATCTGTTTGTCACACCGTTTCGCTATCGCATTGCCAGTATGTTTGTCGGCAGTCGAGACAGCAGCAATGCGTTTCGGCTAAATGTCTGGAGAGCGGTGATTAACATGATTCGCGATCGCCCAATTCTAGGCTTTGGTCCTGGCGATTTAGTATTTAAGCAAATTTATCCCCTCTATTCACAGGCACGATTTAGCGGATTGAGCGCTTATTCTGTATTGCTGGAGATTACGGTTGAATCTGGCTTGATCGGATTGACGGCATTTCTGTGGCTGTTGACCACGATTTTCTCGCAAGGCTATTACCAACTGCGTCGGGTGCGGGATTTGGGAGATCGTGAAGGATTTTGGCTGATGGGCGCGATCGCCACCGTGGTCGGGATGTTCGTTCATGGCTCGGTCGATACCGTTTTGTATCGCCCCGAAGTCAGCGTCCTGTGGTGGATGAGTATTGCCTTGATTGCAAGTTTCTATGTC
>JALOOO010000009.1 GCA_025454375.1 Leptolyngbya sp. Prado105
CCATGAAGGCCTTAACATTCTTAACCTGCTTTGGTGCTTCGGAAGCAGGGGGACGTAGCGCAATAATACCCGTTGGCAACCAAGTGATATGAACATTCGACAACTCTTCAAGTTTGGCGAGCAAGTCTTCAACTTGTCGATTAGAAACATGAACAATGACGAGATCGATACTTTGTTCTGCGCTTTGAGCTTCAGTCTTTGAAGAATTCACGGCATCACAAGACTTTGCGATTTGTAGGACTGTTTCTCCCTGTCCTTGCGGCACTTGAATCATCAGTTGACGCATGATTAATCTCCTCAGACTGTTTGTTGAGTCTACTCAGACTTGCGCTAGATGACGACTCCCAAAAGAAAGAGGCTAATCCTTGAGCTTATGCCCGTCGAGAGGGGATATCTATGTTATTAGCTGGGTTTCGCAGTTGACTGCGCCAACGCGATCGCAAGTCTTTGTGGACAGACGACAAGCACAGCTAGAAACGAGTCTGAAGCAGGCACTACTCGATGGTAATGTAGCTTTCCAAGAGGCATTACCGGATGTTCCGAGAATGTTCTCTCCGTCTGGCAATGAGTTGATCTTCATAGTCTCGGAAACTGCCACTTGCACCATAGTAGGTTGGATAGCGATCGTAGATTCCTGGTCCTAGAAGAGGATATCCTGTACCAACAATGCCTGTTGTTGGAGCCAGAGGACTGTAGATATTTCTGACTTGCTCTTCGTAATCATTGTCAATTCTTAAATCTTCTGTAAACTCTGGCAAATTCTCGACTTGTTGTTTAGTTAGCCCAGGAACAACAACTTGCTTATCTTCGTAATTCACTTGAGCAAGACCAACTGGAAGCAATACTTGCTTACCAAGAAACCAGAAACCTGTATCAACAATGAAGTAACGGAACCGTCCTGTGTCTTCATCAACAAGAACGTTCTTCACGTTGCCAACTTTATCGTCACGATCGGCATAAACATCAAAGTTCTTAATGTCGTGACCTGAAAAACTGTCTTTATAGTCCGAGTAGAAATCGTCTACTTTGTAGAGTGCCATAATTCAATCTCTCCTATCGAATTGATGATTTAATTGACTTAAATTCACGTCTGCGATTTGAGCCTGTAGACTTTGGATGATCAGATCTCTGTATTCCTCGATCGCTGCACAAAGGCTAATATGCTCAACTCGTAACAGAAGTAGTGGATTGGTTATATTTCGACGGTAAGCCTCGAAGGTGGAAATGAGGTGGAGAAAAGGTAGAATTATTGCTAATTTTTTCTGAACGCATAGAGGGTGCGGGATTGACACAAAAGATTAGTCGGCTCTGCAACAAGCGATAACTCTTGGTTCTAACCATGCTTGTCTAGGAGGGCTTTGACCTGATTTGCTAATTCTAGAGGCTTGAATGGTTTACTAATCACTCCTCGAACATCAAGTTGAGCAAGTTGACTCGGCTCGATCGAGCGTCCCTTAGCGGTGAGTAAGATTACTGTGATGTGCTTTGTAAGCGGATTCGATCGCAAGTTTTTCAAAATTGCGAATCCGTCCATCTCAGGCATCATGATGTCGAGCAAGACTGCATCTGGTTGCTCGACTTCAGCTTTGGTGAGTCCTTCAGTACCACAACACGCTGCGGATACTTGCCAACCGTTGACCAGTTCCAGGCAGGTTTGAATTAAGCTTCGGATATCTTCTTCGTCTTCGATTACCAAAATTTTATTGATCGCCATTGCTGTCTTCATCGTTTATCTTTAAGCATAGATCCTAAATTAAATCATGCTACTGAATTAAATAATACTAACAGGTTCAAGCAGATGTATCATTAGTAACTCTGCAAGAATTGAACCTCTATAAAGTAGCAAGATAATTCTACTGGCTAGTTAAATGTTTAATGCCCGTTTTTTCTCACTCAACTTAGAGCATTTATCACAATATGTCGTTGCGATCGCCTCGACCGTGATCGCGCTCCTTCTCACAGACTGGCTACTATGGCAGCTTCAACCTGCATTATATCCGTTCTTTATTGCAGCGGTAGCAATTAGCTCATGGTATGGAGGGTTAAGATCTGGACTATTAGCAACTATCCTAAGCGCTATTCTCAGTGAATACTTCTTCTTTTCTAATCTATACGCTTCTTCTTCTACATTGCAAGATTTGCTGCGAATTAGCTACTTTGTAGCAGTAGCAGTCTTGATTTGCTCACTGAATGCGCTGCTGCGTTCTGAGCAGCAACGGGCGGAAAGACACGCGAGAGAAGCCCGTCGAAACCAAGAACTGTTGCTTCAGAACCAAGAAAGCTTGCGTCAAAGTGAAGAACGGTATCGCCTGCTGATTGAAGGTGTAACTGATTACGCCATTTTTATGTTGAATCCGATCGGAGAAATCGTGAGTTGGGGAACTGGAGCGGAACGCCTTTTAGGATATCAAGAAGCAGAAATTTTGGGTCAGCCATTTGCGCGAATTTTTACCCCTGAAGCCGTTCGGCGGGGCTTACCAGAGAAAGCGCTCAAACTGGCAGCTACTGAAGGATTCTCTAGAGAAAATCGGTGGCATCTGCGGCAAGATGGTTCTCGATTTTGGGCGCATTGTGTGCTGACTCCGCTTCGCGATGAAGCCGGGAATCTACGTGGGTTCACGAAAATTATGCAGGACATCACGGCACGAACCGAAGCTGAAAAAGAGCGTGATCAATTGTTACAACGAGAGCAGGCAGCGCGTCAGGAGGCAGAGACAGTGAATCGATCGAAGGATGAATAGCTAGCTATTCTCTCGCATGAACTGCGAACGCCTCTAACTGCGATCGTGGGTTGGATTGGAATGATTCGTGCTGGACTCTTGGATCAATCGAGAACTGACCGTGCCCTAGAAACGGTTGAGCGCAACGCCAATTCGCAACTGCAACTCGTTGAAGATCTGCTCGATGTTTCGCGCATTGTTCGTGGAGACTTAGGACTCAGCTTTAGCCAAATCAACTTCACTGATGTGTTCACTGCGGCAATCCAAGTCATGCAACCCGTTGCAGATGCAAAAGCGATTCAACTCACGACGATCAACATGCTAGCGAATCAAGCTCCAATCTATTTGTGGGGCGATGCAGATCGATTGCAACAAGTGATTTTGAATTTAGTTTCAAACGCAATTAAATTTACCCCAACGGGTGGGCAAGTGACAGTTCAGCTTGATTTAGTAGAAATTGAGGGACACCCTTTTGTGCAGCTTCAAGTTCAAGATACCGGGATTGGCATCCGTGCAGATTTTTTACCTTATGTCTTTGAGCGATTTCGGCAAGCGGATAGTACCAGTGCGCGATCACATAAAGGATTAGGTCTTGGACTTGCGATCGTGCAGTACATTGTCAGACAACACGGCGGAACGATTCAAGCCGCAAGTCCAGGAGTAGGACAAGGCGCAACCTTTACGGTCAAGATTCCGTGTTTGGGAAGCGATCGGGAAAGGCAGAACATGGCTCCATTCATTCCTGATTCCTCTGTTCTCCCCGCGAATACAACGGTTCTTGTCATTGATGATGAAGCCAATGTACGCGAATGGCTGACGACCCTGCTACAGTCTCATGGAGCAGTCGTGATTGCGGTTGAATCCGTTGCAGAGGCACTCAAAACACTAGAGGAGCAAACACCAACGGTATTGATTAGTGATATTGCACTACCTTACGAAGATGGTTATGTTCTGATTCAACAAGTACGACGCTTTGAGGCTTCGCACCAAGAATCACAGGAGTCTTCCGTTGGTGTTCAGATTCCTGCAATTGCTCTGAGCGCTTATGCGGGTGAAGCGTCTCGTCAGAAAGCACTTGCCGCAGGCTTTCAGGCTTATCTAGCAAAGCCTGTGACACCGAGTGAGTTAATTCGTGCGATCGTCCAGTTGATCGAGAACTCAGAGCAATGAGATGTTAGGAGCGAACAAGACTCCGATATCGAGCTTCAATCAACGAGTAAATGCTATAAGCAATCAATCCCAGCGCTACAATTCCCAAAATCCATGCTCCATACGGTTGCTGCGCCAAAACTGCTAAGGCTTCCCCTAATCCTTTCACTTCAGTTGCATCCGATCGCAGCGCAGCGATAATCACAAACAGACCAATAATGCAAAAAACAACTCCACGCGCTGCAATCCCAAACCGTCCTAGCCGCTTTGCCCACTTGCGTTCGGTCGTATTCATTTGATTCAGCTTGAAATGTCTTTGAAACTTTGCGGTGTAAGCCTGATAAAAATACGACAATCCAACTCCAAATACGATCGCGCCTACTAACCCCACGAGCCATTGTCCCAAGGGTTGAGCTAAGACCAGCTTTGTCCAGTCTTGGGTTGCACCTCCATTGGTTCCGCCATTGTCTAGAATAAGTTTAACCGCAGTAAAGGCTAAACCTAAATAACTGATCGCGCTGATCAAATAACCGATGCGCTGTACAATGCGCTTTTTAGAATTCGACTGTCCAGTATGCTCTGGATCGATCAATGCTTGAGCAAATCGCCACAAGACATAACCAATAATGCCGATCGTCACCAACCCAAGCAGCAATTTTCCAAACGGCTGCACTACAATTTCTTGCAAGGCTCCACTCGTATCGGTGGTTCGTCCTCCACCGCCAATTGCAGCTTGTGCTGCCAACAATCCTACAATAAAGTAAACAATTCCCTTTGCCGCGTAACCGAACCGAGCCAGCTTTTCAAATCCAGGATGAGCAACAGTCTGTTGTACGGGCTGTTGCAGTTTGGGAGGAATATTGTGTGGAGTCATAATAGGTTGAGAATATTATCTCGCACTATGAAATAACTAGCTCGCACATCACATCTATCAAAATAATGAACTTATCTGAGTCCTCTTCAACATGGCTATCTGCGCTACCAAGAATCGCTCTACAGAGAGGCGTTAAGTTTGTTGTTTAAGTTTAAGGTTGAGCGAATGATTAGACCTCTACGGAGAATAGTATGGAAGCTCCAACGATCGTCGAAAGTGAATCTCTATCTCATAAACTAGAGTAAGCAAATTGGCAAAATTCTACGTCTGATTGGATGGACGGGTCTTGCCACACAGCCGCAGCTTTGTTATTCACAGCCTTTCTCGCGTTTCGCCAACTGCGATTTGCTCGTCGTCTTCGCAATCTAGATCCAGACCTTCATCCGAAACAGAGTGAAGTCATGCAAGTGCTTAGAATCGGTGTGATTGCAGGACTTGTCGGTATGGCGCTGACGATTTCTTAGGCACGATCGCATCTATTGCAACTGCAAACTGGTTACATCGGCAATAGCATGAGTCACGCGCAGTCCCCTGAACATTCTTTATCTCAAGCACGGTACGAAGTTCTACAACAGCTTGAAGACTGGCTCGATGTCCCGATGCTGGTCTTGAGTTTTGTTTGGCTGGCGTTGTTCGTGGTGGAACTGATTTGGAGACTCAATCCGCTTCTGGAAGCAAAGTCAATCCAAGCGTTACATGCAGAAGTTGCGGCGCTACGAACCGAGATACAAGCTTTGTCTAGCAATTTAACCACTAAATCTGCGCTTGAACCTTCAGAGTCAGCAGAAGGCTGATTATCTAGCTGGAGAACTTCTTAGTGTTACCACTTTGTTTGTGTTTCGCTCTAAACAGTTAAAGATGCGAGTGAGCAGTTTTGATTCAACGATCGATTTATTCACACAATCGGTTGCACCTGCTAAAAACATCTGATGAACTGTTTCGAGATCGGTGTGAATGGTAAGGAACAAAATCGGTAGATCCGACCAATGAGGATCATTGCGGATGACTCGACAAAGCTCAATTCCGTTGAGATAAGGCATTTCAACGTCCAGAATTAGCAAATCTGGAGCGCAATCATTGAGAACTTGCCAAAATTGCTCTGGCGTTTGGAGTGTGGTTAGGTTTAAGGACGAGGCTGCTAGGCGCGATCGCATTGCATTTAAAACTTGTGGATCATCATCTACTAATAAAACACTTGCTTCAGTCCAATTTCTTTGCTGTATCTCAGTCGCTGCTTTGAAGATTGCGGCAGCCGACAAGGACTTGTGCAGAAATTTGCTGCCTCCGTGTCGAGCCACTTCAACCCGATCCAGTAATCCTTCTCGCTCAGCCCAAACTAAAATTCGTAAAGGTTGCTCAGAAAGTTCTGACAGCAGCGTTAAGCCAGTTTGAAAGCTTGGAGCGCAATCTAGATCGACAAGCACAACATCAGGATTGTGAGCTGCAACTGCGCTTAATCCTTGTTCGATGTAGCGATCGTCAACTAAATTAGAAGCTGTTTTCACTTGCAATTGCCAATTCTTTGCTTCTTCGATTAGCGGTTCGACTGAGCCTGAATTCTGGCTTAGAACGAGAAGCAATGGATAATTTTGCTTGAGTGTCTGTTCGATCGTAGGCGCATTCTCAAAAATCTGACGCAGTTGAACGATCGCTTGAGTGAGAATTTGAGCTTGATGAGTTAAATTTTCAGCTTGTAGACTGTCTTCGATTTCTGCTGCTAATCGAGAACCATCATCAAAGCCAAGCGTTCCTAATGCTCCGGCTAACTTATGGGCTTCGTGTTGTGCTTGCTGCCGTAATTCTTCGTTTAATCTACCCTGATTGAGCGCAAGAATTACTTGCTCTAGAACGCTTAGACGATCGCTAAATTTCGCTTTGAAACTTTCTCTTGCTTTTCGGACAGCGATTTCTGTTTGTTGCTCAACCCAACTCGATTCTGAGGCTTGAGAAGTTTGTGTTTCGGCAGGGTTCAAGCGATAGCCTAATCCATAAACTGTCTCAATCAAATCTGAAGGTGCGCCTACTTGATTCAATTTTTGCCGCAGAGTTTTGATATAGGATTTAATCGTTGCTTCTTGAGGCGGATCGTTCAAATTCCACAGATGATCCACGATCGCGCTTCGGTTAAAGGTGCGGTGACTATTGCGTAAAAATAGCTCTAATAAACGATACTCTGTTGAAGTCAAATTCACCGGGAAATTGCGGTACGTTACTTCACACGAACTCGGATCAAGTCGTAAGTAACCCCATTCTAAAATCGGAGTTATAGAACCGCTCGATCGACGCAACAACGCCCGAATCCGAGCCATCAACTCTGGAAAATCGAACGGTTTAATCAGATAGTCGTCGGCTCCCGCGTCTAAGCCTAAAACTTTATCCGTTGTGGTATCTTTTGCTGTCAGTAGAAGAATTGGCGTTTGATCCCCAGCTTGGCGCAATTGCTGACACAAACTCATGCCATCGAGCTTGGGTAGCATCACATCGAGCAAAATCAAATCATAGTTTGCATGAACGGCACACTGCCGCCCTATTTCACCATCTATGGCAATATCAATAACATACTGCTGCTTGATTAGTACGTCTGAAATTGCATTTGCGATCGCGTCATCATCTTCTATTAGCAAAATTTTCATCTCGGCTCCTTGTTCGGTCTTTCTTTCTAATCCGTAGCAACTTGACGAAGAGTGAGTGATACGACTATCCAAGTAATTAATTCTTCTTGGAAGCTCTAGCTAAAAATATCATAGGTCATAGCTGCACTTGGTCTCCACTTTATTTCTACCTTTATTCCATATATCGTATTAAATCCGAGAGGGATGGCTCAACTGCGTATTTATCTAACACTTCCACTCATCATGGCAGCAATTCAAGAGGTTTTATCAACAGAGCCGTACTGTTTCTATGAGAAATTACTGCTTGCCCCTGAATCACGGAAACGACTTATTGTGTCTGTCTTTACACAGGCTCGCTGTGGCTATCAGGTCTTTATTGATAATGCCAAAGCGCTTTATTTTTCGGCAGTTGAGCCAAAGTTCCTACTGAAGAATCTAATTCATCAGGAGATGAATTATTTGATTCGAGAACATGACGATCGAGCAATATATTTAGCGGGTTTGACGCTGCGGCGATCGCCAAATATTGACCCTTTCAGCAATTAAATCCCTTGTTGAGATTAAGTGACAGGAATCTATATCTCCAGAAGTAACTTCGAGAATTTATCCTCATTTCCACCTGTTTTCCACCATTTCGCCTTAGTATTCAAGTTAGTAGAACACTACTCAAATCTAGGGCATTCCGAAGTGCTATTTACAACAACGCTGGAGATGCCTTTTCTGATTTCTTGTCTCTTAAGAACCTATGATGCGTATGCTTGACCTAAAAAACAGCAATTTGATAGGGTTCTTTGGCGGGTTGATCCTTGGAGTTCCTATTCTTTCCTCAACTGCACTAGCTTCGCCTACTCCCAGGCTTAATCCCTGCCCCAGAATCTACTATGAAGAGCCTTATAACAGTCGATTGATTGTTCCGCAAACTTGTCCGCCGAATGCGATTACTCAATTTGCGATCCAGAATCTAGGTGCGTTTCGTCGTGGAGTGGGCGCAGTAGGCAGCGATTTACCTGCACCCACACAAGGTCTGACTCCTAACCTAACTGTGCCTGTTAATGTACCCAGGACACTGGGTACTGTTAGTCAACGACCTAGCATCTTTAATGAGCCTCCGTACAATCGCACTGCTCCAGGCACACCCATAACACGCCCGGTTCAGCCTCCATTACCAGAGCAGCGATCGCAACCTCTTGCCAGCATCACTCCCAACAATGGCAAAATCAACGTCAGATTAAAAAATGACACCAATACTATCGTCACATATGAAGCTATTCAGTACACACAAAGACGGTCTTTAAGACCCGGAGAAGAAGTATTGCTGCAAAATATTCCTGTACCCGTGACTGTAAGCTTCGTGCGGCAAGACAATGGCTTTGTAGAAGTGATTCCAGTCAACAATCCCGAAGCTGGATTGCTATCGCTTACCTTGGATGAAGATACTACTCCGCTCGATCGCAACCAGGGTGTCATTCGAGTGCAGCAAAACGGTCAGGTATTCCTAAACTAGAAGCCTGTAGAAAGTTAGTTTGATGAGCTTTGCTTTTACATTGTAGCAATATTTACATTAGCGAATTAATTAAGGAGAATTTTTTAATGCATCGTTCAACCCGTTTAGCCCGAAAGCTCTGGAATGCCAAAAGTGCATTTGCTTTAGCTCTTGCAATTACAGTTCTACCCGCGTGCAATCAAGTCACTCAGCAAGAAGCAAGAAATGTAACGACTGAAAACATTACCGAGAATACAAATCAATACATTGGCAGAACTGTGACGATTCGGAGTAAACCAATCCGCAACCTCGGTTCAAATACATTCACAATGAGTAGTGAACAGTTCTTTGGACGAGAGCCGATCGTGGTTGTGAATGCTTCAGGCACTCCATTTGTCCTGCCTGAAAACCAAAATCTTGAAGTGCAGGTCACAGGTCAAGTCCGTCAGTTTGTCCTTTCCGAAATTAATCAAAGCTACAATCTTGGCTTGCAACCCGATGTGTATCGTGAGTATGAGAATCGCCCTGCAATTATTGCTCAATCGATCGCATTAGCGCCTGAGCCTGGACAGATTAGCCAAAACCCAAGTGCCTACTATGGTCGAACGATCGCCGTTGATGGAGAAGTTGAAGACGTGAGAAGCGCGAATTCCTTCACGTTAGAGAATGATCAATTGCTAGGCGGACAGGACTTGTTAGTTCTAAATCCCAACTCTGGGCAACCTGTACAAGATGATCAAAACCTTGCTGTGACTGGTGTTCTTCGTCCGTTTGTAGTGGCTGACCTAGAGCGCGAATACGGTTTCACCTGGGATCGGGGTTTTGTGCAACAATTGGAAGCAGAATACCGCGATCGTCCCGTACTGGTTGCAACAGGTATCTATCCATCTGCCCTTCCAGATAACAGTGATGCACTCTGGGGACTGCTGGGATTAGCTGGTTTACTTGGCTTATTTGGACTTACAAGCGGTGGAAGACGCAGACATGAAAATAGGCGCGACTTGCAGGATGCACCCGCCTATCGCGATCCTAGTATTCGCTAACTGTCTTGAAAGCTAGTTGATATTGAACTTATTTTTAACAGCATTGGTTACTAGAACTAGCTTTCTAGTAACCAATGCTGTGTTCGAGTAAATCTATTGATTCTCGTAATTCACTAAAACTTAACTGGCGTAGCGAGTTTTTCAGCATGACTGTTGCTCAGGAATTCAATCTCGCTACGATCGCTATTGTACCGATTCATAGCACCAGATTCTACTGAAAAAGGGCGATCGGTGCGTTATCAATGCCCATTGCCGTAATCATTGATCAACACCGAACACGATCGTAATAAAACGGCTTTGTAAAGGACTGCTAATGCTTGACCCACCTTGTTAGCATCAGCAGTCCTTCACTTCTAGCGGCGTGCAGTTGCTAATGCAGGTTCATGCTCTAATGCCTCACTACGTTTGCGAGCAATGTAGCTGAGGATCGCTCCATAGATTACCTTCGAGGTAATATCAGCGACCGTGTACAGAATCTGTCGTGTCACGGCTCCCCACGCTGTCGGCGCGATCGCAGGAATTAAATAAGCGATTGGATAGAGCGTCCAAGTCACGAGAATAAACCAAAACACCCCTCTCATTGCTTTGGGTAAGTTATCCGGTTCTCTCGGTAACTGATCCGCAGAGCGATTAATCATGCGCCCTACAACATAAGCGACATAGACGTAGAACACCGAGCTAATTGCGCCCCAAAGAAATAGCAGTGGAATGTTTGTCACCTCATAGAACTGTCCAATGTATCCGGTGTAAATCATTAACAATCCACCGATAACAAACTGAGTTCCATAAGCAATGGTGCGACCTCGTGTGAGTCCAAGAACGACCGTCAATTGCAAAAGCAACATCGGCACATCGATCGACCAGTTCACATAGCGAAACCCATTAGAAAATGCAGTCGTCGTGGGTCGCCATAGTCCATCCACATAGGAGAAAGCGTTGTTCCAGTTTTGAAACAATTGGAACAGTTCAAGAAACGCAGACACCATCACGACGGCGGACAGAGTTGAAGAGAGCCGATAGCGTGGAGCAATGTTATTACTAGACAGCACAAAGTACACAAAACCTGCGGCTTGTGCCGCATAGCCCAGCGTTAGAACGTGAGAGATAATATCGTGCTGAATCGGCGTGTAGGTGAGGGTGTTTTCAAACACTAAGCCTGTATTAATTAGACCCGGTGCAGCCTCAGCAGTAGGAGGAACCTGAGCATAAACCTGAGCCGTAAAGAGTACAAATATAAGTGCAAAAACGGCAGCTCCAACTGGAAGCAGCTTTTTGGCAAAGCGCATAATTTAGCGATCCTCCTAATCGAGTGTGTAGAATGTCGCGTTGAGCAAATTTAATCCTGTGAGACACAAGTTCTCCTACTTACAAATAACGCCGCACTGCTCCTGTAACGTCTGTCTTAAGATGTAATACGCTAGAAATAGCAACTTTTTCCCAGTGTTTCATCTTTGAGTCGCAAGTCCATCGCTAGACAGAGCGTCATGCAATTCAACACGATAAGATTGTTGATAAAAACTTGTCATAGTTCTATTTGCTACAACCATAATCTTCAATCTGTTTTTTACTACGATGGCGAATTGTGAATCACCTAAATTCAACTGAAATTAACACCGCTTTTGCTGCCCTTGGTGGACTAATTGTATTGTTGGGACTGTTTTCGGGCTTCCTGAAAGAGCGACTATTTTTATCTGATCCCTTCATTGCATTAGTGGCTGGAATTCTGCTTAGTCCTGCCGTTTTTAACTGGGTAAATCTTAGCCATTGGGGAAGTACGAAAGGAATTTTAGAACAAGGAGCAAGACTTGCGATCGCGGTACAAGTCGTCGCGATCGCACTACGATTACCGAAGGGTTATGTTTATCAAAGTCGGAGATCACTAATGGTGCTGCTGGGCTTGGTGATGCCGCTCATGTGGCTTGCTAGTGGACTTCTAGCAACCTGGCTTTTAGAAGTTTCGATTTGGCAAGGAATGCTAATCGGCGCGATCGTCACGCCGACTGATCCGGTCATTGGTTCTGCGGTGGTTACAGGCAGAATTGCAGAAAATCATCTTCCCGGTCGAATTCGTAACTTAATCTCGCTCGAATCCGCAGCAAATGATGGATTAGCATACCCCTTCGTTTGGCTATCTATTTTGATGCTAACGCGACCGACAGGAGAAGCGATGTCTCACTGGATCTTCAAAACAATTTTGTGGGAAGTTGTGGGAGCCGCGATCGCGGGCACAGTTCTGGGTTATGGACTGGGAAAGCTGCTGCTTTGGGTGGAACAAAAGCAAACCCAGGAAAAACAATCATTTTTAGCCTTGACGATCGCGTTCTCTCTGTTGATCTTAGGCTCAATCAAGCTGCTGGGAGGCGATGGCATTTTTGGCGTTTTTGTTGCCGGGATTGTGTTTGATAACACTGTGGAAGGCACTGAACGCGCAGAAGAAACAGAGGTTCAAGATGCCATTGATCGGTTTTTCACGATTTTAATTTTTGCACTTCTGGGACTGGTTCTACCCTGGCAGGAGTGGATAGCACTCGGATGGCGTGGTGTAGGGCTTGCGATCGCAATTCTTTTATTCCGTCGGCTTCCCGCAATTCTACTCGTTCAGCCGTTGATGCCTCGGCTGCAATCCATCAAGGATGCGCTATTTGTTGGCTGGTTTGGTCCTATTGGCGTAGCTGCGCTATTCTACTCGATACTGGCACTGAAACAAACCGACTTTGATCTAGCCTGGACTGTCGGTAGCTTAGTTATTTGTAGTTCCGTTATTGTGCATGGTTTCACATCAACTCCCAGCACTAAACTTTATGATGCAAACAATCGTGAGTGAAAGATTCTGTGTGACGCAGCAAACCCTTGTAGTCTTATGGAATGCTGCGTCAGTCTTAAAGTTCAAGAAACTGCACTAGTTATTGAACTTTCCTCCCAACGAACTGAAAACTGATCACCCATTCGCGCCAAAAAAGTATCAAGCTGATCGAGAGCTAACGGCTCAGGAAGGGGATAGCGCTGCTCAAACTGTTTAAGTTCGATGTAGTGGCGAACAAACGACGCTAAATCGTTCGGATAGGTTTCCTCATTGACTCCTAAAAATTGTCCTTTGTGTCGTGCTTTTGCCAGGATGTTCCGCCATTGCTCGATCGAGGCAATACCAAGCGATCGCATACCATTCGAGAATAAGGTTAGATAAATTTCATCGTAAGGCGCTGTACTATCTAGATAGTTACTTAATCGCTCTGCCGAGGTTTGATCGTTAAAGACGCTCCAGAATGGCACGAGTCCAAGATGCACTGCCCACCACGGTTGTAAATAGACAAACGATTCAACCATCAAGCGATTATTGCTGATTCCGTGTTGTTGATACCACCAGCGATACAACTCTGCAACGAAGGGACTGAGATCCTGTGGGTAATTCAAAACGATACGACGAACCCGGAATTGATGGTCACGGGCAAAAGCTTCCACATCCTCGCGCAGTTCTGGGTCAAAGCCCCACTCTGATTCTGGAAAACATCCATCGGGTGTTGGTGGCTCCCAGCGTTGATGGCTAGAACCATTTTGGCGGAGGAAGTTTGTGATTTTCTCACTATCTTGAAAATACTCTTCTGGGGTTAAGCCACCTTTGCCGCCGAACTGGAAAAAGTGTCGATCGCTCACCTGAGTTGCTAACCACGTATTTTGGCTTTCTATCAAAAATAAAGTTGCACTAGGTGCTAAATTCTCAATCAAAAACTGTTTGTATGCTTCTCCAAGTCGAGTTCGCTTCAGTCGAAAATAGCCCACATGAGGTACTTTCACGCGATCTTGATTCGGGTCGTGCATCTGATAGATTTTGAGATCCGGATTGTGATCTAGTAGCCGTTGAGCTTGCTCTTTTCCCCATGCTAAGGCTTGCTTCGGATCATCAGGGTCAACAGAGTGCTGTAAACAGACTAAGAGCGTTTGAGGCAACCAAGGCATATCCAGGGCTGCCCCTAAATGTACTGCTGCTCCATTGGTTGAGCCAATCATTGCCGCAGGATACTTTCGCCGAGGATACTGGCTAATCACCCAGCGAGACATGATTTCTGAGCGAACTTCATCAAGGGTCTTCGTCGATGCCGCATTCATCCAGCCTGCCAGGGTAGACAAGGACTGAGATAATTTTGTAGGAAGATAGCTAATCGCCTCAGCCGTTGTCGCTTTGAGTGGAGGCGCAAATCCTCCTTGAGAAAACTCTTTGCCCTTGAGATAGTTCCCCAAAGATTGAAGCGCGACTGTAGCAGAATCCAGGCTCGTAATATAACGAGGTTTAATCCCAAACGATGCCATGATATCCGCTACTGTTAGATAGGTTGACGAAAACTGCATAATTCAAATCTCACTATCAAATTCTTTGTCCAAACGCTTTGTCCAAATGCTTTGTCTGCTCAGTTAAAGCCTAGTCAGTTCGATTTGAGAGAGAACCCATCAATCGACAGATATTCTGCCTTCTAGTGGAGGAATCGCGATCGATTGCTCGATAGGGTGTAAGCGCATTTTAACGCTCTGCAAGACTATGAGATTTCTCAAACAGCTTTCGCTCACGGCTCGATTTCTGTTGAAATCCCTTTTCTATGTGCAGTATGTACCCCAAGCATTGTTCTATGCGTATCAACGCGATCGTGCCGAACGATATTTCTCGTCCCAATCCACCTCAGAGCCTTTGTTAGTACCCGGCAAGCTTTTGAATATGACGCGCACGGATCGAGGAGTACAGATTGATTTTGAGCAAGCAGAACTTTCTATTGAGTTTCTAGCTCCTGATCTTGTGCGGATCAATTGGTTTCCAGGTCTTGCGCCGATTTCTTATGCGATTGTTGATCAAGATTGGGATCGCGTTGACGTGACTGTAAAGCAAGATGATCACGGGTATACGATCGCTAGTCATGCACTCAGTATTATTGTTCAATCTGATGGTTATATTCGTTTCTTAGATTCCACTGGACAAACCTTAAGAGAAGAATTGCCACCTCAACGACAAAGTGAACGATGGGTGCATCAAGCAAAGTTACAGCCGGAAGAACATATCTATGGACTTGGAGAACGTGCTGCTTCTCTAAACTTGAGATCGTCTAAAACCTATCAGATGTGGAATCGCGATCCCGCAGGTCACAGTCCAGGTGTTGATCCGCTTTATATTTGTATTCCGAGCTATCTCGGATTGCATGAACAAGGAAGCTACCTAATCTTCTATGAAAACTCGTTTCTGGCTCAGTTTTCGTTTGATGAGGTAGCAACAGCAGACTTTGAAGGTGGTTCCTTGCGTTACTACCTATCTGTGGGCAATCCTTCACAGTTGATCGAGCGTTATACCCAGTTAACTGGGCGTGCGCCGCTTCCGGCTCGATGGGCACTCGGCTATCATCAGTCTCGATGGGGATACTATACAGAAAAGATTATTCGACAAGAAATTGAAGCGTTTCAAGCGCATCAGATTCCGTTAAGTGCGATTCACTTTGATATTGATTGTCAAGTCGGGCATCGTCCCTTTACTATTGATCCCGATCGCTTTCCTAAGCTCAACGACTTTACCCAAGAACTTGCAAAATCAGGGATTCATTGCATTGCAATCAATAATCCTGGTGTGAAAATGAGCCGGGAGAGCAACTTATTTCTAGAAGGGCAAATTCTCAATGCCTTCTGCACCTATCCAGATGGAACTTTAGTCACTGCACCTGTTTGGGCAGGGCGAAAAGCTTTTCCTGATTTTACAAATCCCAGAGTGCGATCGTGGTGGAGTCGTCAGTATGCGTACCTTCTAGATGTTGGAATCTCTGGATTCTGGCACGACATGAATGAGCCTGCAACCTTTGCCTCATGGGGCGATCCCTCGCTGCCCAAAGTAGCTCAACATCACATGGAAGGACGAGGCGGCGATCATCGAGAAGCACACAATCTCTATGGATTGCTAGAAGCGAGAGCCGCTTATGAGAGCTTACGAGAGTATCAACCCCAGCAACGTCCGTTTATTGTGTCGCGATCGGGGTGGGCGGGGTTGCAACGTTATGCTTGGACATGGACAGGCGATGTTTCGAGTACCTGGGAATCCCTGCGGCAAACAATTTCCACCGTTTTGGGATTAGGACTCTCTGGAATTCCCTACACAGGTCCTGATATTGGTGGATTTCAAGGAAATCCTTCGGCAGAACTCTACCTGCGTTGGTTTCAGATGGCAACCTTTCTACCGTTCTATCGAACCCATTGCGCGATCAGTGATTTACCGCGTGCCCCCTGGACGTATGGTGAACCTTATCTCAGCATCATTCGCAGTTTTGTCGAATTGCGCCATCAACTCATGCCGTATCTCTATACGCTGGCATGGGAAACAACTCAGAAAGGCTACCCGATCGTGCGTCCACTCTTTTGGCTCGATTGGCAAAATGCTTCGCTATGGGATGTGGATGATGCGTTCTGTTTAGGAAATCAGCTTTTAATTGCACCGATTGTAGAAGCAGGAGTAAAAGCACGATCGCTCTACCTGCCCAAAGGAAGTTGGTACTCTTTCTGGAACGACACATTAAGCGAGGGCGAACAATCGATCGAGGTCGAAGCCTCACTCGAAGAACTTCCAGTTTTTGTTAAAGCTGGAACTGTTCTGCCAATGGAGAAAGAAGGACAACTGATTCTACATCTTTATCCATTAGCAACTGGGGAAAGCGAGAGCTACATGTACAGTGATGCAGGAGACGGCTATGAAGCAGGGCGTGTCGATCGCTTTCACTTATCCCGAACTGCGACTGATATAGAGGTGAGTTGGAATCACGATGGAACGGCTCAATTGTTCTATGCAACTGTGCAACTTCAATTGCATGGTATAACCGCAACGCAAGCCTGGATAGATGAGCAAGCGGTTGTAGTGCAAGGGCAACAATTAGACTGTCAGCAATTTCAGCGAGCGCGTTTTCAGATTGCATTACCTTAATGTTCCTGCATCACTTCAAGGCGACTTTGTTTCGACGATCGCCATTGATCGATGCAGTCCAAGATGAGGGCGATTTTGTTCTAAAAAGGGTTCGATCGCTTGGTCAAAACTACCTTGATTCTGCTCCAAACGATGAAAGCAGGAGAAACCGTATCGACTAAATTTTCATCAGAGGCATTTCTTCTCTAAATTCACTTGGCTGCATGATGGGGTGATTGAATTGTTCATCAACCGCCATGAGCTTGAACGAGCCGTATGATAGTTCGTTCACAGGTCTAGAATATTACCGATGCTGACTTAATCGTGAAAGAAATGCCCTAAGCAAACTGAGTGAGCCAAACTTAAACAATGAGCTTAGGACACCAAGGAATTTTGGTTAGTTAACTCGCTCGATCGCAGCGGCGGCAACGTAAGGTTGATTGGCGTATTGCTGTTCAATTTCAGGAGTAATATCGATGCTGTACTCCTTCTCAACATCAGCCACTACAAGATTACGGATAACCCCAGTCATCTCAATGTTAGTGTTGACTGGAGGTGCTGAATCTTTAGTGGTAACAAGGACTGTTTGTCCTCGCAGTGATTCGGTATCGTAAACGGTGAATAAATTGGGCGTAATCACTCTTTGGACTTTCGTGCTGACGGTCACAGTCTGTCCAACTAGCTCTCCCAGTGGTCTAGTAATAGGCACAGGTGAAGCTGTGGGTGAGGCAGGTGCAGGCGAAGCTGTGGTCGGTGAGGTAGGTGCAGGCGAAGCTGTGGTCGGTGAGGTAGGCGTAGCAGGTGAGGGTGAAGCAGGTGAGGGCGAAACAGGAGCTACAACTTCTCGTTGCTCGGCTGCACAGGCGGAAAATACTAGGGCTAGAAGTCCGGCTGTAATCATTCCAGGAATTTTTCCAGAAAGGGAGCGAACAATACCCTGCTGAACCTTGACATTACTTGTTCTACGAACCATGAGAAAAAAGCTCCTCAACAATATACCAAACGATAAACGATAAGCTGCAATTGTGGAAATCTGGTGGAAAACTATAAAAATTAGCCCAAGTTCACTCTAAGGAGATAGGAATAGAAAGCGCTTTCATTAGGCTTGCTATCAACTTCGAGCAAGTCTTACCTGCACAATCAACCAATATTTGAGTTCCTGTTTATCAAGGAAACAGGGCAAAAAATGTCAGTGGGGCCCTCTCCATCTTCAGCCAGAGGTAGTCGAAGCGATCGTTCTCTAAAGTTGAGGTTATAACATTGACTCTGCTCAGAGAAGATAGTCTTTGGAAGTATTTGAGCTTTTAGATTGAGTTGGTTTGAGTGCTGTATGCGCCTCAATTTGTGAATTCTACTACCAATTCATACTGATTATCTTAGAACTGAGTACCTTAGAACTGTCATGTTGCTGTTAGTTATATGACAACATTTATTAGAACTTAAATGAAAAAAAATCAGCCGCGTCAATTGACCCGCAGACAATTTACTAATTTTTCTATTTCAAGCTTTTTTGGACTGATGCTCTCAAGCGCCAGCGTCGTTGCAGCAGCTCCGCAGGTGAAACAGCTTGTGAAACGCACATTTAGAGGACGGCACTGGCTAGGAACAACATTCAGCCAGCTTCAATGCTCCTACTTAGGATTAAACTATCAAGAAACCTTTCGCCAAATCTGTAACCTGGGAATTGGTCGTGTTCGGCTATGTAGCTATTGGAATGAACTAGAGCCGAGCCGAAATCAGTTTGATTTTACGAAGCTTGATTGGTTACTCGACGAAAGCGATCGTTGTGGAATTGAAGTAGTGCTAACCGTTGGCATGAAAGCACCGCGCTGGCCCGAATTCCATTTTCCCGATTGGCTCAAAGCAGAACAAGATACCGAAGACAACTCGAAACCGCTCGATAGTCATCCGGCGATCGCAGATCGAACACTTCAGCTTGTCGATCGCGTTGTGAACCATACTCGCACTGCACGGGGATTGCGGTATTGGCAAGTTGAAAATGAGCCATTGACTCAATTAGAAATTACAGCAGGACGCTTCCTTAGCCCGGAATTTGTTCATCAAGAAGTTACTCTAGTGCGTCGCCTTGCCTTACCCAATCAGAAAATCCTGCTGACAAATGCAATTTCACTGCCGTCACCTTTAGCCGAGGATGATATCGCCTTTCAAGAGAGTCTTGCTGTTGCAGATGCAGTTGGCATTAATGTTTATACGCGAGTCCCTGATGGTGATTTGGGCTATCTAGAACCCCAGGAAGATTATTGGAAGAAGCTGCAAGACTGGCAACAAGCATTACAACAGCAAGGTAAAGAAGCCTGGATTGCGGAAGCTCAAGCGGAACCTTGGGAACCAAATCAATTGGTTGCAATGGATGATATTTACTACCCTAGTGCATCTCCAGAGCGTATGACTGAACTTATCAGTATGGTGAGAAACCTTGGCTATAGTCCTGTCCTGCTTTGGGGTAGTGAGTATTGGCATTGGCACCAGAAAAATGGTCGATCGCATTGGTGGCAAGCTATTCAATCTACAATCGAAGCATAATGCTTGTTGTAGTAGTCTGAATCCTGACTGTAGTCTGGGACAAAAAACATTGATTCTGAGCAATGGCACTTTATTAATAAAAAACGGATTTCTAGAAATAAAATCGAATATTTCCACCAAATTCCCACCTTCTATTTGTATAGTCACTTCATCTATTTTCGTCGTTCTAAAAGCTTCTAATTTGCATCAAGAAATACTGCCTAAACCTTGTATCAAGAGGTCTCAGCTTAAAGAATGTCGGCGTTTTAGGTCTAATCATTATTAAACTTGCTAAGTATTTAGAGCAACAATTTAACGACATTTCTATCAATCGGTGGAGAAAAGAAATTGAGAGAATGCTTATGCTTAAAGCACATTTACAAGCTCAGAGTGTTACGGTTTATGCTCCCTCTCGCATGATTTGATCTCTGGATATTTTTGTTGCTTTAGCAAATATGACGAGCATTGCAGCACACCGGATTGCCACATTCACTTCTGCCAGCCTATTTGAATGAATTCATCGACAGTAAAAACCCTTATTGCTGTAAAAAGGAGAAATCTGACCTATGAATCGATTTAGCGTAAATCAACTAATCCGCCGATCGCATACCAATCGCAAATTATTCAGAAGTAGCGGAGTTGCAGCTTTGGCTCTCATGGCATTCATTTTGCCCGCTTGTAATCTAAATCGTGAAGCGGCTGCTCCAACGAATGCAACCGCAGAAAAGGTGGCTACCAACACCGATCGCTGGATTGGACAAACTGTGACGATCCGAAGCGAACCGCTCAAAAAGATTGCTCCGAACACATTCACGATGAGCAGCAATCAATTTTTTGGACAGGAACCGATTTTGGTGGTGAACGCATCCGGCAAGCCGTTTGTCCTACCCACTACACAAGGACCTGATGTTCAAGTCACTGGACAAGTCCGTCGCTTCGTTCTGACGGACGTTGAGCGGGAGTACAACTTAGACTTAGATCCTAATCTGTATCGCGAGTATGAAAGTCAGCCTGCTATCATTGCTCAATCGATCGCCCTAGCTCCCGAACCCGGAGATATTGGTCAAAATCCAGATCGTTACTATGGTCAAGCGATCGCGGTGACTGGAGAGATTGAGGCGGTAAGAAATCCGCAAGTCTTCACGTTAGATGAGGATAAATTGTTTGGCACACAAGATCTTTTAGTCCTGAATGCTCGACCTAGAGAAAATGCAGCCAATCCAAATTTAGCGGTGAAACCAGGAGATACGATCGCAGTGACCGGAGTCGTTCGTCCTTTTGTCGTTGCTGACCTAGAGCGAGAGTACGATTTTAACTGGGATCAAGGCTTTGTCCGAACATTAGAAGCTGAGTACCGGAATCGCCCCGTTTTAGTTGCAACTGGACTGTACCCATCTGAAATTCCAGAGTAAGGTATTGAACAAAAATGTCGTTTTTTACTGCTCTTTCTCTAGCCATTAACACTGTCCAAAACTCGATAGGAAGCAATTCTACTCCAACAGGTGTATCTTCCTCTAGCGCAATATCGGTATCTTTATTGCGTCAAATAGTAGTAGTGTTATGGACGTGTGGATCTATGCGAGAGTGAGAATTGACGTGTCAGATCGCATAGATCGGGAAGGTAAGAATGGTGGTCGAACCAATTTGCTGCCCAGATTGCCAGAGTACGGATGTCGTCAAGCATGGTCTTAGTGCTGCTGGGAAACAGCGCTACTGTTGCCGAAACATGGCTTGCTCTCGGCGATCATTTATCTTGCATTTCAGCTACCGAGGATGACTGAAGCACGTGAAGCAACAGATCAGCAACATGTGGCATAATTTTTTATTCAAAACTTAACCAGTTCAAGTGCTGAGGAGCGTTGACCAGTGCTTGAGCCGTGATCAGGGCTGCAATACTCCAGGTTTGTTTGAGTCGCGCTTTCTTTCCAATTAATCGTCCGTTTTTGCCGTCATAGTATTCGGGAAACTGATCTCGAATTAATCGGTCGTGAGCAACCTCGATCGCGCTTTTTGCAAAGTCGATTCGACCTGTTTTTTGTGCAGCAGCAACCAGCATCCACAACAACATCGCCCAGTTGCCGCCATTGTGATACGACCACGGTGTATTCTTCAAATCGTACCCAGTGATTGATAGCCATTCTTGACCTTCCAGTGCTGGGAAACAGAGCTTCACAGGCATATACCCGATCAGATCCGATTCGCGATGCTCGAATAGATTCATAATGCTTTGCGATTCAGATTCAAGTGTTGCCGTGCATGAGAAACACCAAGGCAGAAGGCACGAAATCCCGTACAAAACACTGGTCGTAGTTCAAGAAACTAACCGTCGAATCTTGTGCAGCAACTGTACCGATAGGCTCTCCACGATAATAGATTACTGCTCTTTCGTGGAGTGCGGCAAGGGTTTCCGTCGAGCTTTGTGACATGGGCTTTTACTGGTCGATGAATTGGGCAATAAAGGGCTTTCCCTTGATCGTTGCATCCTTAAAGGTATTATTTTTTGATGAATGAGCATCTTTCGATAGGAGGACTCAGAGAATGAGTGAACTTTATTGCTGCTTCTAAGACGATTCAAAACTTAAGCGATATTGCTCCTGATCCTGGAGCAGAGGCAGGCTCACAATAAAGGTTGCTCCTTGTCCTTCGCCAAAGCTCTTGGCTTGGATTGTTCTGCTATGTTGCTCAACTAAGTAACGCGCGATCGCAAGTCCTAGCCCTAACCCAGAGTACGATCGAGTACTGGTACTACCGGCTTGACGAAAGCGATCGAACACATACGGCAAAAAATCGGCGCGAATGCCGACTCCGGTGTCGATCACTGTAATTTGTGCGATCTGGTCTATTCGCTCTAGTCTCACCGTGACTCGCCCTTTTTCAGGCATGAACTTCGCAGCATTAGAAAGTAGATTCCAGAATACCTGCTGCAATCGATCGGCATCTCCCCAGACGAAAGGCAAAGCTTGATTTTGTTCAATTAAGAACTCAAACTGAAGCCGTTTTGCCTCAATTTTGGGTCGAACAACATCCGCAGCAGCAGTGATAATATCAATCAGATTCACAGCGGCACAATCGATTCTGAGTTCTGAGTGAATAATGCGCGAAATGTGGAGTAAATCCTCGATCAATTGAGCTTGCAAGTTTGCATGACGCTCAATCGTTTCTAATGCGTTTGGCTATCAACGAAAAGACAGTAACTTCTGGTGGACAATTCCAGCGTCCAGGTGGAAAGGTTCCGAGTCCTCGATTCACATATAGCTGATTCTCGCCAACTGAATGTAAGCCCTGCGCCCACTGCCAGTGATTCACGACTTTGGGCCACTTAGCATCGAGAAAGGGTGTCCATTTCCACAGCGGTTTAGGAATACGACCGCGCGATGCCTGAATCCAGGTTGGAACTGCCCCGACTCCAGGAATCACAATTTGCCCTCCATGCGTATGTCCCGATAATTGTAAGTCCACACGCCATCGGTTGAGATCGATTGCACTATCGGGATTGTGAGACAACACTACGCGCGGAATTGTTGAATCTATCTGATCGAACACTGAAGCGGGAGCGAATTCTGATGACCAGAAATCGGGTAAACCGACGATCGCAAAATCTTCTCCAAACGGATAGACGACCTGGTTCCAAAGCACATCAATACCTACATCGGTTAAAGCATTGCGAATCTTTGTTTTAGAGTCAGGCAGTTCCAGATCATGATTGCCCAATACCGCATAGACTCCAGCACGACTTTGTAATCTGCGTAGATGGTGTGCGAGTTGATCAATCGGTTTAGGGGTGTGTGTCACATAATCGCCCGTGAGAACAATTAAATCCGGTTCAACTCGATTGGTTGCCTCGATCGCTTGGTTCAGTAAGTCATCGGACAACAGCAAGCCATCATAGTGAAAATCAGACAGTTGAACAATTTTTATTCCATTTAAGCGATCAGGAAGTTCAGCAATTTTAATCAATACTGTTTCAATACTTAATGGCTCCGACAAAAAGGGAATCGAGGTCACAGGAATTACCAAACTCAGGGCAGTTTCAGCCTAACAAACTCGAAGATAGCTCACGCGACTCTATATCTTGATTCATTTCGCTATGCTCAAGGAAAGGTCTATCTTCTGAAAGACTTCAGCGATCGAGTTGACCTGATACAGTGAATCACAACCTAGCAATTGGTGCGGGGAGTTATGACTTGGACAGAGATCATTCTTTTCGTTGCAGTCTTTGCGATCGCGTGGTTGATTCTGTATCTACGCGGGGTATTTGAGCCGAAAGTAAAGTACCAATCCGATCGTCGCTTATTGCTGGATGATCCAAACTTTCTGCCTCTGTTTGTCGGCTTTTCGGGGTCGTTTTTGACACAAGCTCACATTTCTGGATTTTGGTCGCAGCCGGATCAAATTTATGCAGCAAGGCTCGCCGCGATCCGAGAAGCACAACATCTAATTCAGTTTGAAACCTTTTTCATGACACCGGGATTGCGTGCAAATGAGTTTGCGGACGCATTGATCAATCAAGCGATCGCGGGTGTTCGTGTCGAAATTCTCGTCGATCACTCTGGGACGCTGAAGATGTCCTCTTCCTACTGGAAACGGCTGAGGTCGGCTGGCGTTGAAGTTCGCTTCTTTCATCCGCCTAAATTGAAAATGCCGTTGCAATATCTTAGCCGCACTCATCGCAAACTCTTAATTATTGATGGCGCGATCGCTTTTATCGGGGGAGCAGGTGTATCCGACAATTGGGACGGTGATCCCAACATTGGAGATACAGCACCTTGGTTTGATTGCGAAATTCGGTTAGAAAGCAACATTGTGCCTGTGCTGGTGGGTGTTTTTCGACGGCACTGGCTGTATGAGGGTGGTAAAGCGAGCGGTGGCTATTTTCCCCCGCAGCAATCTTCGATTGAAGCAAAGCCAATGCTCGTCGTTCCTCACGATGCTGAGAGTAAGATTTCGTCAATTAATGCCCTATTTTGGTTCAGCCTGCAAGCTGCACAGCAGAGAATTTGGATTGCGAGTCCTTACTTCCTTTTGGATCACAATACTCGCACTGCCTTGATCCAAGCGAAAAAGCGTGGTGTGGATGTGCGAGTAGTAACTACAAGTGCCCGCAACGATAAGCCCTTTGTTTACTATGCCGTTCGTGAGCGCTATCGGTATCTTCTCCCGACTGGAATTGAGATTTACGAGTATCAGCCCAGCATGATTCACGTCAAACTGATGTTAGTTGATCGAGATTGGATTAGCTTTGGGAGTGCAAACTTTGATCCTCGAAGCTTTTATCACAACGATGAGTTAAATCTGGCTTGGTTTGATCCAGACCTTGCGACGACGATTGAAAAATTACTTCTGGAGGCGTTTGAGAAGAGCGATCGCATTGAGCAGTCAAGCTGGCGACACCGACCTTGGTGGCAAAAATTGATCGGTCGCTGCTTTCTCTTACTTCGGTGGCAACTCTAGTACAAGAGATAAATCTACACTTTTCACATTTTTAGGCAGAACATCCGAAGCGATCGCTGTTTTCCCACCACTTTTCAACCTTTGCTTTCTATGTTTGAAGCATCAATAAAAGCAAGTTACATTTGCAGAGATCTATACCCACGGAAGTAAATTGAAGGGACTTATTCAGTTTTCCACCAGTTTTCCACTATTGCTCTTTATTGTTTCAGGTTGATTGTGACAACAACCCACGAGAAGCAGCAGAAACGCTAAGGAGGCATAGATGAGAGTTGAAGATTCTGAATCAACAGAGCAAAAAACTCAGGCGGCAAGCGGTTGGGGAATCGTCATTGGGAGCATTATGGGACTCTTAGGACTGGTTGCGATCGCTCGACCACTCTATGCCACGATCGCGTCCACTTTGGTCTTTGGTTGGCTATTCGTTGTTGCAGGGATTGCTCTAGTTGCTTATGCCTGTCAATCAAATGGTGTAGGAAAGATTCTTTGGAAACTGCTACTTGCAGCCCTTTATCTAATCGGGGGAATTTATTTGATTTCCAACGTGGTTACAGGAGCGATCTTCTTGACGATCGCGCTTGGCATCATCATTTTCGGACAAGGTATCGTTCAGGTGTTCATGGCATTCGAGCTACGGGCACGAGACCGAGGAGTGATGATAGTTGGTGGAATTCTAAACATTATTTTAGGGATTTTCGTTTGGTCAAATTTCCCCTCTAACGCAGCTTGGATTTTGGGGGTTTGGGTTGGACTGAATCTGCTCACTCATGGAGTTTGGATTCTGAGCCTTTCTCTAGCAAAACGTTCTGCTGTTCGATAGAAGGTTCAAAAGAGTAGTAACGGTAATGAATCGATCACCAGAACCCAACAATCATTCACCGCTCTGGAGTCGGATTAGCACAAATGCGTTAGTTCGTTTTCTGCTATTCTTTGCTTGCGGTTGGGCATTTGTTGCCCTGTTTCAATATTTTGAATATGTCATCTTCGTCTTTGCAATTTCAGCAATTCTCGCCCTGATATTGAACTATCCAGTGCAATATCTACAGCGCTTTGTGAAAAGAAGCATTGCACTGGGTCTAGTCATTGCTTTGAGCCTGATCGTTATTCTTGTCGCCGTGGTTGCGATCGCGCTCACGCTGACCAATCAAATTCAGCAATTAACAACATTGTTACTGCAAACGCTGAATACTTCAAACAATCCACTCGATCAGCTACAAACTGCATTAGCAGCCCGAAACATTCCGCTCAACCTCGATGCGATCGAAATTCAGATTCGTAATCTATTCACGACTGGACTAAATTGGGCGCTGACTTCTCTACCAATTCTTTTACAAAACTATGTCACATTTATTATTATTCTGGTCGTTTCCTTTTTCATGTTGATTGATAGTACAAAGCTATGGCGACTGGTGCTGAAGTTAGTTCCATCTCAACATCGAAATCGAGTTGCGAAAGCAGTGCAAACGAACTTTGTCGGCTTTCTTCGCGGTCAACTGCTCATTTCATTTCTCCTGAGTGCTGCAACCTTTCTTGTTTTTGTACTATTTGAAATTCCATTTTCATTCTTACTTGCAGTCACCATCGGCGTGTTTGACTTGATTCCGGGTATTGGCGCAACGCTAGGCGTGACTGTTGTTTGCTTCGTTATTTTAGTGCAAAGCGGCTGGCTCACGGCACTGAAGGTTTTAGCAGTTTGCGTACTTCTACAGCAACTACAAGATAATTTACTTGCGCCGCGCGTCATGCAAACGACGGTTCATCTTAGTCCTGTGATTGTATTTTTTGCGCTTTTAGTTGGAACACGAGTATCAGGACTGTTAGGGATCTTTCTATCAGTGCCGATCGCGGGTGTGATTGTCAGTCTGTTGAATCTTGAAGAAGCACAAGGCGGTTAGATGCACGATCGCTCGTTGAAGATAAATTCTCTCTGATGGGAATTGTTGAGATCAGCCTAAATGCTTCCATAGGAAGACGTTCTTACTCCAAAAATTCGTAACTTTTAACAGTAAATTCAGCGGAATTTGTCGATCGTTAAAGTGTTAAGTGACTTATTAGAAAATCGCTTACTTCTTTATTTATCAATTTGGAGATGCAATGGTTATTGTTAAAATATCTACTCTGTTCTCAGTCTTACTCGTTGCCGCTAACCTATCCAGTTGTGCTTCGCCTCAAACCAGTAGTAATGCACAACAGCCTACGAATCCTGTAGCATCGCCTGCTCCCGCCCCTCAAGAAGGGATTAGTGCAGTTGCGCCCGTGGCAGAACGAGTAGGACCTGCGGTCGTGCAAATTAATACATCGCGCACAGTGCGAGAATCGATCGATGATTTTGGTTTAGATGAGTTCCTGGGCAGAAGAGTTCCCCAACAGCAGCAAGTGCAGCGGGGAACCGGATCAGGCTTTATTACCACTGCCGATGGGCAAGTGATTACCAATGCTCATGTGGTTGAAGGTGCAGATACTGTTACCGTAGTTCTAAGAGATGGACAAACTTATCCGGGGCGCGTCGTTGGCTCTGATGCTATCAGTGATCTAGCGGTCGTTAAAATTGAGGGAAATAATCTACCCGCCGCGCCATTAGGAGACTCGGATGCTTTAGTTCCTGGACAATTAGCAATTGCGATCGGGAATCCATTGGGACTCAGCAATACCGTAACGCAAGGTGTGATCAGTGCAACGGATCGATCGGTCGCGGAAATTGGGATTCCAGATAAACGAGTCAATTTTCTACAAACCGATGCTGCGATTAATCCAGGCAACTCTGGAGGACCTTTGCTGAATGCAGCCGGACAAGTCGTGGGTGTGAATACAGCTATCATTCAAGGGGCACAAGGGATCGGATTTGCCATTCCAATTAATACTGTAAAGACTATCTCTCAACAATTGGTGACAAACGGGCGAGTGGAGTATCCCTACATTGGGATTCAGATGGTGTCCCTCACACCACAATTGCGATCGCAGATTAATCAAAGCAATCCGGGCTTTCAGGTGACTCAAGACCAAGGCATCCTGGTACTAAATGTGTTACCAAATTCGCCAGCGGCTCGTGCGGGGCTGCGTGCTGGCGATATAATCGCCAGTGTGAATGGCAAACCAGTTGAAAACGCAAATCAGATTCAACAGCAAGTTGATACAACTGGAATTAATAACACGATGCAGGTTACGGTCAACAGAAACGGAAATACTCAGCAAGTCGCGATCCGACCTCAAGCATTACCTCCTCAACAAGCCCGTCAAAGTTAGATAATGTACACCAACTTTCGCTGATTGGAGATAGTAAAAATGAAGGGATTAGCTGGAAAAACTGCGCTGATTACAGGAGCAAGTTCGGGAATTGGGCAAGCGATCGCGATTCGACTCGCTCAGGAGGGCTGCAATGTTGCGATTAACTATCGCAAGAGCGTCGAAGATGCTGAAGAAACCGAAGAAATGGCAATGAAAAAAGCCTGTGGACAAGTTGAAGAATGCGGCGTGAAATCACTCTTGGTACAAGGTGATGTTTCTCAAGAGCAAGACATTCTTAAGATGATGAAGGCAGTGATTGATCAATTTGGTAGCTTTGACATTTTGATCAACAATGCGGGAATTCAGACAGAATACCCTTCTCACGAAATTCCGACTGAAGAGTTCGATCGAGTTTTGGGAACCAATCTTCGCGGGGCTTTCCTATGTGCGCGTGAAACGATTAAGCATTTTCTGTCTCAAAACCGCTCTGGTGTCATTATTAATGTGTCTAGTGTTCATGAACAAATTCCCCGACCGTTGTATCTCACTTATTCGATGAGCAAAGGCGGAATGGGCAACTTAACGCGAACACTGGCGCTAGAGTATGCCGATCGCCAAATTCGAGTCAATGCGATCGCGCCTGGAGCTACGATTACTCCGATTAATGAAGCTTGGACGAATGATCCCGAACAGAAAGCGATCGTATCAAGTCATATTCCAATGAATCGCCCTGGAACCTCAGAGGAAATGGCAGCCGCAGTCGCATTTCTTGCATCTGATGAAGCTGCATACATTACGGGACAAACACTTTACATTGACGGTGGACTGACTCTTTATGCCGACTTTCGAGAAGCTTGGTCAGCATAACTGAATGCGAGTTTGGTAGAAACAGTTCGCTTCAATGTAACTGAGGTAAAAATTTATGACAGCCGAAGAACGTCGTTTAGAAGAAGCCCGTAACCGCACAGCACACTGGCGTAGGTGGGGCCCGTATTTAAGTGAGCGACAATGGGGAACGGTTCGAGAAGACTATAGTTCTTATGGAACAGCATGGGACTATTTCCCGCATGATCATGCTCGTTCTCGTGCATATCGCTGGGGTGAAGATGGCATTGCTGGCATCTCTGATAACCATCAGCGATTGTGTTTTGCGATCGCGCTCTGGAATGGCGAAGATCCCATTCTCAAAGAGCGGTTGTTTGGTCTGACTGGTACTGAAGGCAATCATGCTGAGGATGTCAAGGAGTACTATTTTTACCTCGACAATACGCCCAGTCATGCCTACATGAAGTATCTGTACAAGTATCCCTACTCCGCTTTTCCTTATACTCAACTGGTGCAGGAAAATCAGCGACGCGGATTCCACGATTTCGAGTTTGAGCTAATGGATACGGGGATTTTTGAGGACGATCGTTATTTTGATGTGGTGATCGAATATGCAAAAGAATCCGCAGAAGACATTCTGGTTCAAATTCGTGTAACCAATCGAGGCAATGAAGATAGAACATTGCATCTGTTACCGACGCTGTGGTTTCGGAATACTTGGTCTTGGGATACATCAAGCGAAAAGCCATTTCTCAAACAATTACGATCGGATGAGCAATTCGGTCTAATCGAGGCATCTCATCCGACCTTAGACAATCGCTGGTTATACTGTGAGCCAGCGAAAGAGCTTTTATTTACCGAAAATGAAACGAACTATGAGCGATTGTTTGGTGTAAGCAATGCTTCTCCATTTGTGAAAGATAGTATCGATCGCTATGTGGTTCACGGTGAAACATCTGCGGTGAATTCCGAGCAGGTTGGAACGAAGGTTTCTAGTTATTACTTATTGAACATTGATGCAGGGCAAACAAAAGTTGTTCGATTGAGACTCAGTAACATTGAGAGCTTATCTGATCCTTTTGGCTCAAGCTTCGATACAGTGTTGCAAATTCGTAAGTCCGAAGCAGATGAATTCTACGATCGTATTACTCCGAATCCTTTCTCAGAAGATGCTCGCAATGTTCAGCGTCAAGCCTTTGCGGGAATGCTTTGGAACAAGCAATTTTATCATTTTGTGATGGAAGACTGGCTGAAAGGCGACCCCACTCAACTGCCCCCACAGCGACAATTTGCTCGAAACTCAGAGTGGTTTCATCTGTTTAATGATGACATTCTCTCAATGCCCGATAAGTGGGAATTTCCCTGGTTTGCCGCTTGGGATTTAGCCTTTCATACCATTCCATTGGCGATGATCGATCCCGACTTTGCCAAGCGCCAACTCGATCGCTTAACTCGTGAATGGTATATGCACCCGAATGGTCAGATTCCAGCTTACGAGTGGAACTTTAGTGATGTGAATCCTCCGGTTGAAGCTTGGGCAACCTGGCGAGTCTATGAAATCGAGAAACAGTTCTATGGTCGTGCGGATACTGATTTCCTAGAGCGCGTGTTTCAGAAGTTGCTGCTGAATTTTACCTGGTGGGTAAATCGCCAAGACCAAGAAGGCAATAACATTTTTGAGGGGGGCTTTTTAGGACTCGACAACATTGGCATCTTCGATCGTAGTGCAGAACTACCGAGCGGCTTTCATTTGGAACAGTCAGACGGCACAGCCTGGATGGCAATGTATAGCTTATCAATGCTACGAATTGCGCTAGAACTTGCGAAAAAGAATCCGCCTTACGAAGATATTGCCAGCAAATTTTTCGAGCATTTCCTGTACATTGCAGATGCGATGAACCATATCGGTAATGGCAATACACCGCTGTGGGACGAACAAGACAGCTTTTACTATGATCTACTCCATCTACCGAATCAACAGAGATTGCACGTCAAAGTACGATCGATGGTCGGAATTCTTCCCTTATTTGCAGTCGAGGTGCTGGATCTAGAGCAGATTAATGCTTTTCCTGGGTTCAAACGGCGAGTGGACTGGTTTATCAAACATCGTCCAAATCTCACGCAGAACATTGTCTGTATGGAATCTAAGGAGACGAAAAGATTATTGTCGATCGTCAATCTAGAGAAGCTGAAAAAGATTCTAGCCAGACTGCTGGATCAAACTGAATTCTTGAGTCCTCACGGCATTCGATCGGTGTCGAAATTCCACGAAGCCCATCCCTACGTCTTTTCCACCAATGGGCAAGAGTTTCGATTACAGTACGAGCCTGCTGAATCTAGAAACGGCACCTTTGGGGGAAATTCTAATTGGCGAGGTCCGGTTTGGTTTCCGATCAATTACTTGCTGGTTGAATCCCTGCACAGGTTTCATAACTATCTTGGCGATGAGTTTCAGGTAGAGTGTCCAACTGGATCAGGTCAATTGATGACTTTAGCAGAAATCGCAACTGAGTTATCGAGACGGCTCACGAACATCTTTTTAAGAAACGAATCTGGCGGGAGCTTCGCTGTTGCCAAAGGCGATCGCGCTGTGTTTGGGGGCAATGCTCGATTTCAAACTGATCCTCACTGGCGCGATTTGATTCTATTTCACGAATACTTTAACGGCGACAACGGTGCAGGGCTAGGAGCAAACCACCAGACAGGCTGGACTGGTTTGGTTGCAACTTTGATATCAACCCTATCGCAACGGACTTGAGCCTGTTTGGTTGAAGTGAATTGCTTTTATCCGTCTACTGTTGGCTTCCGGGTTGGTTTAGAACCGCAAATGCAATTCTTAGTTTGGGATTAATTCCGCTCATCGGTAGCATTATTGTCTTTGGTTTAGCAGCCTGGTAGTTGAGGGGTTTCGTTTAAGATGGGGAATCTGGAGTGCGATTTTAGGCGCGATCGCACTCAGCAATATAAGAATAGAAGTACCAGGGCTTACGGTGGTCTTCGATGAAGTGGAGTTAGCATCGGGTCGGTTCAGAATGATTGGATCAGACGGAATTGTTTCTTGAGCAGATTGCATCTCTACTTCTCCAATTTCCAATTTTCTTTGTCGAATCAAGCATGCGAAGTGATTCGACTGAATCATTCCGGCGTTCGCTATCAATGCTTTAACCTGCAACTGTCTCGCATCTGGTGTCGTCAGTTACTCAGCTTTTAATGTTTCTCGTGCCGAAACTGATTCACTAAACGTTCTGAGTAAGCACGGATCGAAGGATGTTCGGCTTCGTTAATGCCGTACAAATCTAGATGGTCTTCATGTCCAAAAAGATCGCCATCACGATTCACACGATCGCTGACTTTGTTCTAATCAGAGCGATGATCCGTTACGGTTTGCACTAGCCATACGCTGAGAAATCAATTCATTCTCATAATCACACAAGTCCCCAGTTGCAGTGTAGATGTCTGAATTTCGATTGTGAGACTCAGTATCTGTGAAGCTTGTAGCCGCATTCAAAGAACCGTAGACTCTGCTAATTCGGTCTTCATAGCTCGCTTCCGTTCCTAGCTCTCCAGCTAAATCAGGGAGACTTTCAATTTGTTGTTTCGTGAGTTGAGGAATGCAAATTGATCTCGTTTCATAGTCAAGTTGCACTAGACCCACAGGTATCAGGACTATCCTGCCAACATACCACAGCCCAGTTTCTAGAATTAAATAACGAAAACGACCTGTTTCCCCATCGACTAAAAGATTTCTCACAGTTCCCACTTTTTCATGGTTACGTGCAAACACCTTCATCACTTTAATCGTGAAGCCACCGAAAGGACTTGTGTAATTTGAATAATGGTCTTCAAGCTTATATAGCACCATTGTTTCCCCCTCAGTCGTTGCATAGTTGTTTTCGTCGATCGCTCTAGTTTCCTAAAGCGATCGACGAAGCTACATCAATCTAATTGGTGACACAGGTTCTATTTACTAACGGTCGGGCGACCTTGAGTATCGACATCCAGTTCTTCCCGGCGAACGGTGTCTGCTGCCGTAGCAACATCCTGATCGACTTCTTTCCGCACCCGCACTTCCTCGCGCACGAAGGCTTCTTTGTGAATCTCTGGGGTTTCTTCGTACACTTCCATCCGAGCGACTGCACCTTCTTGAAACGCAGTTCCTGGAGCAACTGTTGAGCTACTTGTAGGAGATGACCGCTCAATTACGACTCGTTCTTTCTCAACCGGAACTTCAACGCGATCGGTATCTGTTTCGACGTGCTTCCCGATCGTGACTTCCCCAGCTTTTTGACGGGTCTTGCCAGCGACTAAACGCTCCTCATACAGTTTGAGTGCATTGTGGTCTTGGTCGTTTAGATCGTACAAATCGCGATCGTAGTCGTAGTTGTAGGTATTGCGATCGTAAGCGGGTGCAGCAGTCGTTGTTGCAGTCGCCGCTGCTGCGGGACGGTAGATACCACGAACTTGCTCTTCATAGTCATAGTCTACAGTTTCAAGATTATCAAAGTTGGGCAAGCTCTCAACTTGCTCTTTGGTCATGCTTGGAACATAAATCCGTTCTTCTGCATAATCAATCCGGGTAGTACCTACTGGAAGCAGAACTTTTTTACCAAAAACCCAGAATCCAGTGTCAACGACGAAGTAGCGGAAGCGACCCGTTTCGCTATCCACCAGAACATCAGTCACTGTTCCAACTTTGTCATCGTCTTGTGCATAAACACTGAAGTTGTTCAAATTCTTATTGTCTGAATCGCTGCGATAATCGGGATAAAAATCTTCGAGTTTGAGAATCGGCATTGGCTCTTCTCTCTAAATACTATAATATTAGTTATAAAAAATCTTGGGATTTGAGCCATCTACCAATTGAAAGAGTTAGGTAATATTAGATTTATTTTTAGCGATTTTCGTTAAAGCTACAATTACAAAATGCAGAAAGTAAAACGCAGTGATTCTTTCTCAGAGCTAGATGCAGCAAACGTTTTAGCTAATATAAACTGTAAGGAAAAATCCATATAAACAGAATTTATAGATAAGAAATTTGTATCATAATGTTACTAAATAAACATATCTTGAACTGAAATGTGTAGACAGATATAAGAAATAGAAAAAACTAAATAAGTTACGGTTATTAATGCTGTAATACATCAATTTCTTACGATTCTTCAACCGCAAGAAATTAATGCAGATTGTCAAATACCACTCTAAATACCACTTACAGCGATCGATGATTATGACTCTCGCCACTATCACTGAGACAATAATTTGCGTTCAGCACTCTAAGGAGTCCGAGCCTTTGATTTCACTTGTATGGTTGTCCGCTCTCCTAACAAAACTGCATGAACTGCGGCATCCCATCGCGTCTGTTCTCCCTCGCGCCAAAACTTCAAATCCACCAAATCTTGACCTACTTGAATGTTCTGTAGAGTAATTTCAGGCAACCACTGAGGTAAATGGGGATCAACATAGAGATAACCATTTGGAGCATCCGCCTGCACTCCCAACATCGCTTGGAGTAACTGGAACACTGATGCCGCTGCCCATGCCTGCGGAACATTTGCTGCTAGATAGGGCGCAGGGAAAGTTCCAGGTTGACGGGGTACTCCTGCATATAACTCTGGTAAACGATAGCTTGCAAAGTAGCTTCCCGCATCAAAAATACCTTCTGCAACTTGAGCGGCTTCGGTTGCAAATCCATACCGCTTGAAACCCATTGCAATAAGGCTGTTGTCATGGGGCCAAACCGTGCCTCGGTGATAGGAAAACGGGTTGTAAGCAGGATTTTGGCTCGATAGAGTGCGAATGCCCCATCCGCTCCACATATCGGGCTGTAAAAGGCGTTCTACGACCCGCGCCGCTCGATCGCGACGAATGATGCCACTCCAAAGACAATGCCCTACGTTCGAGGCGATCGTATTTACGGGTTGCTTATCCGGATCAAGCGCGAAAGCATAGAATCCTAACGCTTCAGACCAAAACTTCTCCTCGAATTGAGCTTGTAACTGTGCTGCTTTGGTGCGAAGTGTATTTGCTCGATCGAGTTCTCCCAAATGCTCAAATACTTCTGCCATTCGCATCCAAGCATCGAACGCATAGCCTTGTAACTCGCAGAGCGCTTTTGGTGCTTTTACTTGGGTTCCATCTGGGTAAACGATCGCATCTCCTGAATCTTTCCAAGCCTGATTCTCAATTCGATACGATGACGAGGTGCGCGATTTGTACTCCTGGAATCCATCGCCATCGAGATCACCATAGCGATCGAGCCACTCCAGAGCTAGTAGAATCGTATCCCGATAGTCTTTTAACAAAGCATCATCGCCTAACCATTTCCAGGCTTCGTGGAGTGTAATGAGGAATAAAGCAGTTGAATCAGCACTTCCGTAGTAGGGACCAAAAGGAATTTGCTGAGTTTGCGCTAACTCTCCTCGTCGAATTTCATGCAGAATCTTACCAGGTTGAGCATCTCGCCAATCATCTACCTCTTTTGCCTGAAATTCAGCAAGCCTACGAACTGCTCCCAAGGCAAAGTTCGGATGCACAATCATTGTCTGCAAGCTAGCAATTAAGCTATCCCGCCCAAACAATGTGACAAACTTTGGTACACCCGCAGCAGCAATCCAGATATCTTCTCCATAGTCATAATCAAATAATCTCAATGCACCTAAATCTTCAACGGATTGTTGATACAATCGCTGCACAATATCATGAATCGTTTTAGCCTTGGTTGCAGAACGCCGCCAAATCTCATGCAGTCGCTCAATTTCGGTGTTAACTTGGCTTGGATCGACTGCATCTTTGTAGCGATAGGCGATCGCATCCCGAATATGTTCATTGTCTGCTAAAACATAGTTACAGACTGTTTGCCAGACTTCGCCCGGTTGTAGTTTGATTTCAAAGGTAATTCGTCCATTCGCATAGTGTACTGGCGAGTTGCAATGACGAATTTGGTATCTTAAGCAGCGGTAGAAGTTTTCGTTGTGATACGTGGTTGTTAATTCTCGATCGTCTCGATTCCATTGGGTTTCAATCTTTCCTCGTCGAACAAATTTCTGGGATTCGACTTCAAAGACATCCGCGAAATCCGATCGCAGTGCAATCTCCAGATTAAAACTGACAGGATGAAGCGAGTGATTTGTTATTTCTAGCTCTTCAAGTACGCCAGATTCAACGACGCGGCTAATGACAAAAGATAGCGTCCCGGCTTGAATTTCGCCTTCTTTTGCTGTAAACGTGGGATTGGTGAGATAGATTTTTGCAGCATAGTAAGTGGTAGTGGTGGAATTGATTCGAGTCCACTCGTACCCATTAATATACGAACCGTAGTAACTTAGAAACCGCGTGTCGTCGGAAAAGATACCGAGATAGCCATCTGAGTAGATTTGTCCAGCTAAATCACTCACCATGAACGTATTGCCGTGATTGAGGGTGAGAATTCGTGGCCCGACATAAATTTGCATATCTGCTCCTCATTATAAAAAGAGGCTTCTGATACGAATTGCCCACGCTTCAAAAAGCCTCGACTCAGGACAGTACAAATTGAACGATAAGAAGCAAGCGTGGAAATCTGGTGGAAAACAACCGCGATCGCTTCAAACTACTTCTATGGAGATATACACTCTCCATCTAGAATCTCAATGCCTCGATAAGCATACGACTTAAGATAAATCTATTGACGATCGCACACATAGTACAAGTACGCTCTCTTATTGCTGATTTAATCGGTTGAATCACAGACGAAGCACAGTTTTTCTACAGGGGAGCCATCTATGAAAATTCTGCTAGTAGAAGATGATGATGAAATGGTGATCTCAAACGAACTCAAGCAGCTTTAGCACAAAGTGAAGAACAATTGAGATTAGCACTCGAAGCAACAGGTGCAGCAGTTTGGGACTGGAATTGCCTGACGGATGAAGCCTGGACATCCGAGGAATACCACAACATCTTTGGAATTCCGCCTGGGAGTCACTCTTTAAGCTATGACATTTGGCTGAATGAATTTGTGCATCCCGACGATCGCGCTTGGGTGGATGAAGCCATGCAGCAAGTTCGGAATCATCAACACCTAGAGTTCTCGATCGAGTATCGCATTCTTCATTCGGAAGGTGTCCGCTGGGTCGCAGTTCAAGGGAAAACCGTTTATAACAGCAATGGTGAACTGATTCGAGCAGTCGGAACGGTACTGAATATCACTTCACGTAAGCAGGTAGAAAAGGACATCGGCTCAAGAAGCTTTAGCAAGATGGTCACAAACGAACCCGAACCTATTAATTAGTGACATTGGAGTGCCAGATACAGATGGCGATCAATTGTTGCAGCACATTCGTTCTCATGTTGCAGAGTTCCAAACGATACCTGCAATCGCACTAACCGCTTATGCTTCTGAGGTCGATCAGCAGCAAGTCTTAGATGCTAGTTATCAAAGGTACTGAGCAAAGCCGATCGATCCAGGTACTCTTGTTGTAACAGTTGCACAATTGATTACGTAACCTACTATCTCTACAGATAGATTGATTTACTACCTACTGCTCAAATAGGATGAATTCATAAACGCCCAAGGAGGGTTCCCGTGAGTAATAGTTTGACCGCAAATAAGATAGCAGAAACCCAGTGCCCGATCGAGGAATCGCTACAACAGCGCTGGAGTCCTTGCACATTCTCCGATCGCAAAGTTGAAACGAAGAAGTTGTGTAGTGTTTTAGAAGCAGCACGCTGGGCAGCTTCTTCTTACAACGAACAACCTTGGAGCTATATTATCGCAACTCAAGACAATCCGGCTGAATTTGATCAATTACTCGGTTGCCTTGCCGAGGGAAATCAAGAATGGGCGCGAAATGCTCCAATACTCATGCTATCTGTCGCAAAACTGAATTTTGAGCGGAACGGTAAAGACAATCGCCATGCTTTTCATGATGTTGGAGCCGCTTCTGCAAACTTAGCAATGCAAGCGGCTGCATTAGGATTATTTGTGCATCAGATGGCAGGCTTCGATGTACAAAAAGCGAAAGACATCTACAATATTCCTGAAGGTTATGAGCCAGTTGCAGCGATCGCATTAGGCTATATGGGCGATCCCAGCACTGCATCGGAAAAACTACAAGAGCGAGATTCGGCTCCGCGTACTCGCAAATCATTGGAGACTTTTATCTTTACAGAAAGTTGGGGACAAACTTCAGCATTGCTCAACACTGAGCCAGAATAACGTTCTGAAAGGGTCTTCTAAATTAACGCTGATTCAGCACATCCTTAACCAGTAGTTCTTTGACCCAAACCTGAGTCACAACAAGCAGTGGTAGTGCAAGAAACAAGCCTAAGAATCCAAAGAAACTCGCAAAGACTAGCTGAGATGCTAGCGTGACAGCGGGTAGCAAAGAAACCTGTCTTTGCATGATCAGGGGCGTAAGAACGTTGCTTTCAAGTTGTTGAATTGCAATGTACGCGATCAAGACTGCGATCGCTTTTTCCGGAGAATCAAGCAGCGCTAGTAATATCGGCGGAATTGTACTTAGCGTTGGTCCAATATTCGGGATAAATGTGAGTACACCTGATAGAACTCCATTCGCTAAGGCTAATGGCACTTGTAGGATTAATAGCGCGATCGCATTCAACACCGAAATGATCACCATATTCGCTAAAGTGCCTGTTACCCAACCGCCTAAGCTTCTTTCACACTGCTGTAAAATCTCTTCGACGCGGGGACGATACGACGCGGGAAACAGCAGCGTAAAGCCTTGTCGATAAGGAGTCGGACTTGCTAGGAGCATGATCGTTAGAACCAGAACGATCAGCACGTTCAACAGCACTCCTAGTGAATTCGTGAACAAGGTTAAGAAGTTCCCGAATAGATTAAACGTCAGCGATCTCAGTTGTTCAGCCAGTCCGCCCCAGTTGCGAGTTTCCTGAACAAACTGGTCTGGAATGATGTCTCGGAGCCAACCTGACCAACTGCGGAGTCGTTCTAATCCTTCAGGTGCAAGCGTCGCTAGATCCTGCAATTGAGTGAGAAACGGAGGCACGACTAGAATAAAAAAACCAGCAATTAGCAAGAGCAATAGGGCGATCGATAGAAAAATTGCGATCGGACGCTTGATTCGCAATCGTTGAAAGACTCGGACTAATCGATTCAATGCAACCGCAATGACGATCGCGCTAAACACCAGCAGCAGAACTTGCCGAATTTGCCAGGAAAAATAAAGACAGACAATAAAAATAACGATAGCGATCGCTTGTCCGGTTCTCATCATCTTTTTAATTAGGTTGTGCTGTCAGTGAGCCTGTTTGAGCAGGACAGTTCGCGGTTAGGGGTTGATCGATCGACCAGATTGGCAATTGATTCACCTGATCTATCGTGTGTTGAAGATGAGAGGTCTGGTTAAAGGCAATGGCATCTCCGAAATACCCTTCAGATCCAGAGTGTTCTTGATCCCCGATATTGCAAACCGTATAGCGTTCTTGTTGTCTTGCTTGGTTCACCGGAGAACCGCTCACGATACGCCAACGTGCAGGAAAGACGACACGGGGAAGCTGAGTGATCCAATCGCGATCGCCCCACAAGTGATAAACATGATCGACCTCGTTAAATCCTGCTCTACCGTCAAAATCGCCCCCAATCGAAACAACTGTGACACGAGCATTGATCCAGTGGTTAAGATGCGGTGCTGCACCTAAAGCAACTTGAGTTCCGCCACTGGTACTCAGGAGAATTAAGTTAATCGGTCGATCAGAACGAGCAATCCGATGGGCAGCATTCATCCGATCGACGATGGTGTGAGCAATACTCAAGTTGTAAACCGGACCATAGCGATCGTCGGCTGAGATCGCAAAGCGCCAAAGATTGCGGATTTGAATCAGCGCATATGCGAGTGATTCGCTATCTTTTGCAGTTTGCCACACCGCAGATGAAAATCCTTCGTCAAGACCTAGATTGGCGACTGAATAAGGAAAGACATCGCGCACCGCAACACAGTTCGAGTGACGTGCAGCAAGTTGATCCACAAACTGCCGTTCGCCCTCGGTAATTTCATCTGACGAAAAGTTTCCCACACCAGGAAGAAACACAAGATAACAATCAATCTTTGAGACTGGAGAAACGGCGGCAGACTGGAGCAACACGTCTGGCTTTTCTTCATCTTCCTGTTCCAGACCTAAGCTTTCAGCAGTCTGGTTCAACCACCAAACGATCGTGGTAACGGGTGCAAGCATTCCCCACAATACGAGGAACCCGCCCGCTAGAAAAATGAGCTTCACGGTGGTTCCACTCAAGCGATGCACTGTCCGGCTAATCCATCGACGCATTTGAGAATTCTTCCGTTTATTCTTGAGGACGCGAAGCTAATTTGTTGAAGCTTAACGACATCGCTAGACTACGAAGTTGCCCAGAAAGATACGTCTACCCTCGGAGTAAGATATCGTGGAGAAACACATGGAATGATAGATTGTTCAAGATAAAGTCATTGTTGCTATCAGTAAGGAACTCGATATGAAGCACGATGCCGCGAGAGAAGTAAGTATATGGCGAACGATTCGGGATGCGCTTACCCTCAGTCCTCGTTTATCTGAATCTGTAGAGGGCAACCAGAAAACCCGTCGCTTTGCATTCACGATCGTACTTCTCGCAGCACTTTCCCGGACGCTCGGAAGCGCAGTGATTTCTTTACTGAACCGAGTCACATTACCAGCACTTTTAATTACTGCGGTATCAGGATTCTTCACGGTCATTGTGGGTTACTACTTCTGGACATTCACCATTTGGAAACTGGGGCAGTGGTCAAAGTTCAATCCACCCGCGTATCAAGAGTTACTAACTCTAGTTGGATTTGCTTACTCGCCCCAAATCCTGAACGTTCTAACTCTAATCCCGCTATTCGGCAGACCGATCGAGCTAATTCTAGCCGCGTGGACACTTTTAGCTGTGACGATCGCAGTTCAGCGAGTCATGCGGATCACGATGCTTCAGGCTACCGTGATTAGTTTCGTCAGTTTTCCCGTGATTCAGATTGTGTCAACGGTGGTTCAAGTTTTGTCACAACAGTTCAAAAATTAACTAAGCAATGAAAAAGTGGGTTTCTCTCGATCGATAGAGACAGCATTGATTTGTAAACCAGTAAGATCCGCACGCTTGATCAAAGGCAACGCGAAACAAATCTAGAGCAAGCGATAAATGATCAATGAAACTTTCAGCCAGTTTTGGCAGCAGTTCGGAGAAATTTTGGCGCTGCATTCTGAGGCATTTGAGCAACTGAACACGCTGCCAGGTAGCTCTACAGCGGCAGTGATGATTGTCTTAGCAGCAGGTCTATCTCAAGCTGTGGCTCAGAGTGTGATCCTGTTTGCCAATCGAGTCAAGCCGCTCCGCTTTGTGTTGACGCTGATTATTGGCGTGATTCTTTTTGCGTTTGGGTATCTCTTTCTGGTTCTGAGTACCTGGATGATTAGCTTTGCTCCGTTTACGATCGAAGCTCCGTTTGCGGTAGTGGAGCGCACTCTTGGCGCAAGCTATGCCCCATTAATTTTTAGTGTGTTTGGAGCCATGCCCTACTTCGGCGAACCGATTCTCTCCCTGTTGTCGTTTTGGCACTTGCTGACGATTGTGGTTGGGTTCGCGTCTGCCACTCATGCAACGCTATGGCAAGCCTTTGGAACTGTGGGATTAGGATGGCTGATGCTGTGGTTGCTACAGCACACGATTGGACAACCGATCTCGAATTTGGGCTACCGGATTGCTTGCCAGGTTGCAGGTGTGGAGCTAGTGATTAAGCGGCAGTCTTTTTTAAGGCGTTTGCAGCAAAATCTTCGTGCTTTTCCGATTCGGGATCAGTCCCCCGTAAAAGTTGCAGCAACCGGAAGTTCTGTTGTATCTCCGATCGAAGAACTAGATAAAATCGCGCCTTCACTGAGCGTCTTAGAACCTGCTGCAATTTTTCAGACCGATGCTGTGACTTCAGCACCTTCTAAAGTTTCAAGTCGATTCTCGACGATCGCCGTTCAAGGAGGCGGGTATCTCAGTCTGATCGGGGTCACATTGATCGCGATCGTGCTACTTTTGCCGATTCGCGCTTTATTTATTGGGGTTGAGCAGTCTGGTAGCATTTCGCAATTCGTTCTGAATTTAGTTTGGATTGGGATCATTGCGATCGTGGCGGCGGCGCTGCTTGCGCCGTGGGAAACGTTGGGTTGGTGGGCAGGTTGGTACGGCGATCGCTTAGATACAACTTCTGATCCGCAACCTCAAACGATTTCCGCTCAACCCTCACGGTATGTGGTGTATCTTGATGGCGTTGGACAGTCTACGCTTGATTATTTGTCGGATAGTCAAGCTTTTGTCGATGCTTTAGAACACGACCTGCCGCAGGACATTCAAGTGATCAAAGGCATTATGCCGTACTCAGTTCGTAATAACCCTTTAACTGGTGCAACTCGTCCGCTTGCTTTTCTTTGGCGACTGGCAGACCAATTTCGCCTCAAAGATCCGACAAGCGTATTCGGTTACTTTGTCAATCTTCGCAATGTTCTAGCTGTTGCAGTTTCAGCAGATAAACGCTATGGACTGCTCTACAACTTGGGCATTGCTCGGATTATCTATCGATCGCTGATTCAACACGGTTACTCGATCAATCAGAATGTTCCGATCACACTGATTGGATTTAGTGGCGGTGGACAAATGGCTGCGGGAGCCGCGCAATATCTACGACAGGCATTGATTGCTCCGATCGAGATTATTTCGCTCGGTGGGGTGATTAGTGGCAACCTCAACATTCTCAATGTCGAGCATCTCTATCACTTGGTCGGAGACAAAGATGAAGTTGAACGAATTGGTCCTGTGATGTTTCCTGGACGCTGGAAAGTTTTCTTTCTGTCCTACTGGAATCGCGCGAAACGGATGGGAAAAGTAAGCCTGATTTCTCTAGGTCCGGTTGGACATCAACTTCCAGGCGGATTACTAGACCCAGAACAGTTTTTGCCGGATGGTCGGAGTCATCTACAGCAAACCCTCGACCGCGTTGAAGAAATCTTACTCAGTACAGCTGATAATGTCGATCGAACGACTCCCCAGCAATTAAGTAACTACGATCGATATCGAAAAGCTACTTTCAATCAACCCCAGTTCTATCCGATTGGTCGATCAGTGTCATCAGAACATTACCAACCCATCGCGCAATGGCTGGGACGATTGATTCTTCCGTCTAAGAATCAACGATACAAAGGTATTCTGTTTGAAATTCATCATGCCCCAGTTGATTTCCAGGATTTAGTTGGACAGATTGTAACGCTGCGGTTTAGCGATGATCCTCAAGTGCAAGCATACATTCAGGCAGTCACAAGAGATGTTCATTTGAGTCCTCAAGCGGAACATAGCATCGAACAGGGTAGAGTTCATCCTACTCGACTCAACCATTGGAGACAGGTCAATCCCTTAGAATCCTTGGCAGGATCGCATCCGATCAATGATGTGATTGTAATGTTGCAAGATCCGATCGTGGTGGATCAATCTACTTCCGTTCTGACGATCGCTCATGATCCAGTGCAAATCACAGGTCGCTACTATGGGCTGGTGAAATTTGTGCAACCGATTCAGAGCGATTTGTTTCAGGTGATTCACTTCGATCGAACTTCTCGACAGTTCACCGGAGCAGAAGAAACCGTTTACTTACCTCAAGTGATTGCGAATCAATATGATACGTATTCATCTAGCATTCAAAACATTGAACAGTCTCCCCTCAACGATATGGGATGGTACATCTATGGTGCGCCAGATGAGTCAGGACGGTTTGTAGTGCAGGCAATTGCGCCCCGGAAATTGTTGCAAGTGAAATGCGATCGACAAATCACAGGCATATCATCAGCCAAACACTACCTCAAAAAAGAGTCTTGGAACAATCTTGCGGCTCAGAAAGGTCAAATCAGCAGAATTCTTCTGAGTGATGAAACTGAGAATACAACCACTTGGCACGAAGGAAAACGAGCATTACTGATTCACATTTACGGTGGAATTGGCGGTAAAAAAACAGAACCTGCCGCGCAAAGTCCGCTTTACTTTGGTCACTTTGCTTATGGGATTGCAAAAGTGGTGCGAGATCCTTTAGCAGATGAATTACGGTTTGATATTGTGTATCACCAAATCTATACGCATAACCATGATGGATTGATTGCTGGAAGTTTGCACTGGTCGCGCTACATGGGCGATCGACAATTCGGCTGGTTAGGATTGCGCCCTGTTTCCGATACCATCCTTGAACTCGATGCTTTTACCGGAGATTACGAAACCGAAGAAGGTTGGCAGCGCTCTCCGCTCGATCAGTTGATTTATCAACTCCAAATCATGGCGGCTCGTTATCGAATTGGAGATGGAACGGGCGGAACCTTTGTTGGACCTGCTTACAATTGCACTCAGGATTCTAATCAAGCACTGTATGCAGCAATGCGACAGATTGTGAGATCGCTCAGGGATAATCCAAACGTTGAGCAGTGGAAGCAGCAACATCCTGACCAGCACCATCGCTTAGAGGTCTTAGAACAGTTTAGCAAAGACTTAAAGCGGCTCCTCTTACCTTGGGGAACTGCTCGCGCCGACTGGAAGAATCAAGCTGAGGTGCTGGGTAGTACCATAGAAGACCGTCCTCTGAGTAAAATTCGCCGAAGTCTACTAAGTTGGCGCACGATTTTACCTCGTCTTACCAGTGATGAGGTGACGGAAGCAATTCTGAAGCGAGGCGGATCAGTATTAGTGTTGCGAACCAATCAGGTGGGAGGAAACGATCCCGATATTGAACCAATCGCACCGATGACACTTTAATCATCTTCCAACTTCAGAAGCTTCTCATCCAATTCCTTGATGTAGGACTGGACAAGATCCTCTGGCAGAATCTGTTTGCGAAGTGCATTCGTAACCGCTCCTTTTTCTGCAAGCAACAATCGTCGTTGAATCGTATCTAGTTCGCTGCGATCGCTCTCTACCGATCGACGTTGATTGTAAAGGTCACGTAAGACTTGCTCAGACCGCACGATCCGGACTTGGTAAGATGCTCTTAACTCCTCATAAATTGCTTTTGGTAGCACACCCGATCGCAGCAAACTATCAAGTTCTTCTTGAGCCGCTTTTGACACAATTAACTGCATCTGTAATTGTTTTGCCTGCTGCAATCGATCCGAAACTTGACCCAGTTTGAGCCTTTTGACCATCCACGGTAAGCTTAATCCCTGTGCTACAAGCGAGAACAAGACTGCCCCAAACACCAGCGCAATAATGTCACTCCGTCCAGCAACCGTCAGCGGAATACTCAACGCTAATGCCATCGAGAGTGAGCCTTTAATGTTGCCCAGGAATAAAAGATGTTGCCAGGAAAGCGGAATCGGTCGATCGAACCAGCGTAGCCCTGCCAATAGTGGGTAGACCGATAGAATTCGCCCTAGTTGATATGCCAAAATTACAAACAGAATCGAAGGTAAAAGACTCCACAGCGTTCCCAGGTTAATTTCAATGCCAATCAGCAAAAAAATAAAGGTATTCACACTAAAGCTGGCATAGTTCCAGAAGCTCAACAGTGCAATGCGCTCTGAAGCGGAAGCGTTGCGGGATAGTCCCAGATTGCCGAAAATCAGTCCTGCAACGACAACCGCGACTGCGCCAGACACACCGAGAAATTGTCCGAACTGAAAAGTTCCTAATGCGAGTGCGACCGTTAACAAAAGACTACTTAATGGATCTTGCAATCGGATAAATATTGGTAAACAGAGATAGCCCAAAACGGCTCCAACCAGAACTCCACCCAGTGCCACTACTAGCACTTCTCGAATTCCTCCGGCAACGGTAATTGATCCGGTCGTATAGAGAACTAACAGCAAATTAAAGGAAACTAAAACAGCCGCATCATTGAATAGTGTTTCTCCCTCAACGATCGTAGTTAAGCGAGACGGAACTCGAATTTCCTTAAACACCGCAATCATTGAAACCGTGTCCGTATTTGCCAAAATGACTCCTAACAACAGAGCCGGAATCCAATCCAGTGCTAATCCAAACTTAAGCAGCGTTGCAATTACGCCTGAAGAAAGGATTGAGCCTGGACCTGCTAGCAGCGCGATCGGCTTAAAGGTACTGCGGAGACGACGAATATCGGTATTAATCGCCGCTTCAAAAATCAAAATTGGTAGAAAAAGATTTAGAACTAATGTTGGATCGAGTCCAACCCGTCGCGACCAAAGCTCCGTGATTGGCAATCCTGCTAAGACCAACCCGGTGACATACGAAATTCTTAGGCGTTGAGTCACCAAAGCAACAAGGGTCGCAATCAACAGCAGAATGATCAAGATAATGACTAATTCCGGGATGGTTACGGCTCCTTGAGCATCACCAGTCGGACTGCCGTTCAAAGTTTTTTGCGCGATCGACCACTCCATCACGAATACACCTCTTACAATGCCATAGCATTTATCATAGGGGCTTGCATCGAATTAACTCGTGAAAAAGTGTATTAATTTGAAGTGGGTGCGATCGCGTTCATTCATTTCGTAGGACTCTCGATCGCAGATGAATCTGGGATCTTTTAGCGCGAAGAGCGTGATGCTGAAGATAAGCCCATAATCCAGATGCCATTAAAAAGCAGACTCACACCAACAAAAAGCCCAAGAATCCATGCGGCGTTGAAGGGAAAGTTTGACCAGATAAAGATGCCTAAGATAATTCCCAAAAGTCCACTGACTAACACGGCTCCCCAAGCACGTGCAGGACGAAGTTGAAACGCCATGATCACCTGAATAACACCTTGCAAGAAAATAGTAATTCCAAGTACGAGCGTGACGGAAAGGGCACCTGAGATCGGGCTACCCAGGAGAAAAATCCCAGCAAGCAAATACAGGATTCCAAGCACGATTTTCCAAACAACTTGTCCTGCGCTACGCGACCCAAACGCATAAAAAATCTGACCAATTCCTGCAATGATGAACAGCCAACCAAATGCCAGCGTCGTCGCGATCGTGGCATAAAACGGTCGGGCAAATGCAATCAGTCCCAGAATCACCAAAATGATTCCAGCGACAATTCCCCACCCGCTCGATGATTTAACTTGTTCGGTTGTTTCAGAATCTCTGACTCTCATTTGTATCTCCTTTAATGATTATCGTGCGATCGCACCTTGAGACCTTGCTCAAGGAAGCTATGTTTAGCAAACTAAGATTAGGACAAGCGGTAGAATCTCTCGATGCAAAGCGAGAAACTCAAGCAGAGCAAAAATAAAGATATTGGATTGGTGGAAAAGCTGCCGTCTTCAGGAACAAATAGACTCAAACTTGTTTTTAGTACAGCGTAACCTGAATGCTAGTTGAATTAACTAAGCTATAGTGACAGTCGCACAAGGTACTGTGAAAAGCCTCTATCAAAAGTTAGGTGAGAGCAATCGGATGCAACTTCTTCTAAAGCCGCTTCTAAAACTGCAATAGTCTACCTTCAGCAGTAGATTGTCTATCAACACTTCCATTACTATCAGCTTGCCGCAATATTGTGGTTCATCTGCTTTGATCGATTATTCTAGCTAGAACGATTCGGAGAATCGAATATGTTAAACCCCTTCAGTGTTTCCTTACCGACACCGACGAAACGACGATTTTCAGCAACTTTTCATATCGCTAGGCAGATTAGCTTCTCGGTACAGTTGTTTTTAGGTGCTATTGCTAGTTTAGCTTTACTATTATCAATCTTTAGCCGCAATCTTACCCCTCAAGCGACCACGAATCCGCTGATGGGATTTGGTGTGTTTGTAGGAATTACTGGCATTTTAGTGCTGTGCTTTAGACTCTATTTGTCTTTCCGTTACCGGAGTTTAGATAAGCAATTGCAGTCCCCCAATCGTGAATCACATCCAACCAAGGAGAGTGTGGCTCAGTTATTAGGCACTGGCGCGATCGTCAGTTTGATTGGTTTACTGCTCGCTTTTTTAGCTTCTGAAATTACGATCGCGGTTGTTGCTGCCAAAGCCGTTTCGCTACCGCCAGGAGTTGCTGTTTATACTGCGACAAATTTCATTCGACCTTTAGATATTTTTGTGGTGTTAGCCAACGTGAATCTAATTGGCGCTCATTTTGTGGGCAGTGTGACTTCTTTGGGCTTGCTGAACTGGTTGGAGCAGTCCTAGTTTGAATGCACTTAGGGTAAATTGAACTGTGATAACATCAATCGATATTCCTTCATGATGAGCATCAAGCGAACTCCTCAGCAGCGACTCGTAATCCGTCTTGCTTGAATGTTTCCAGAAGCCGTGTTCTACAAAGAAACTTCTGAGAAAGTCGTCGCTTTGACGATCGATGATGTTCCGACTCCGAACGAGGCAAACGATGAATCGACTCAACTGATCCTCGATGCGATCGCTGCTCATAATTACAGCATTGAGTCTGAGCGCGATCGCGTCCGGGCGACGTTTTTTATCATTAGTAATCATCTGTTTGATGAAACGACACTGCTCGATCTCATGGTGGAGCAAGGGCACGAAATTGGCAATCATGGACTAGCAGATCAGACAACAGCATTGCTGCATCCAGAGGTGTTTGCCGCGCAACTGAGTGCTGCCCATCGCTATATTTCAGCCATGCACCATCACCCTCTGCGATGGTATCGTCCTGGACGAGGACTCTACAATAAAACCATGCTGCGATGCCTACAACAAATGCCTGGATATGTTCCCCGGTTTGCGCTGGCATCGATGCTACCCGTCGATACCTTTAAACCCACTGCTGATAGTGTCTTTACGGTTTGGTATGTCACTCAACATATTTTTCCAGGAGCAATTTTACTGCTACATGGGGGCACGGCTGAACGATCGAAACAAACTGCCCAAGCCTTGCCGCTGATTCTGAATGAACTGAAGCAACGCAATTATCGAACAGTCACCCTCAGTGAGCTATGGGACGGAATGAAATAACAGATTGAAACTTGTCGTTCTCTACTCTAGGAAAGCTCTGATCTGCGGTTACGCCGACCTAGTTCCCCAGCAGCAGGAAAAAGAATCACCATCATTAACAAGCTACCAATGACAATCATGGTCAATACGGCGGGATCATCACCGAAATTACCTGTAGCAACCACCAACGCAGCAGCAATATTGCGTTGAGCCGTTCCCAATCCCAAAACCGATCGAGCTTCCGGGTATGGTGCAAGGAAGTAGCCAATCGCAAAGGAAATCGCTACAAACAAAATCGTGGTGAAGATTGCACCAGTGCCAATCGTGCCAATGAGCGTTTGAAAATTTAACACGAGCAGCAGCACAAATAAAACAATCACACTC
>JALOOO010000010.1 GCA_025454375.1 Leptolyngbya sp. Prado105
AGCCATCGATCGCGATCAAGGCAGAAATTGGAATATTGCGATCATACCAAGTTCGAGTGGCAGCGATCGCACCCACAACTCCTGCACTAAACGCAATCATCACAACGGGGGCTTGCGGTTCAAAGAAGTCAAGTACATGCTGCGGAGAGTAAACGGGCTGATCTGCTGGAAAGATTAAAACTTCCTGTTGAGATAGTTCTAATCCCTTAACAAATTGGGCGGTTAATGTTGGCGAATGTATTCCTGGACATACAAAGATTTGCATTGCTGAAGTTTCGTGACAATCTGCTGAAGGGTTGAGTAGTCCCCCGGTAGGGGATGTTAGCCTGAAGCCAACGTCCACTCGATATATTCTTTAAGAAGGAGCTTTACATCGTGGTTGCGACTCCAGAAAAGCTCGGACATACTCATCATCACGCATCTTCAGGCTCAGAACGAGTTGCGGTTCTATTGATGGGCTATGGCGAGGTCGAAAGTTACGAAGACTTTGCAAATTACAATGAACAAGCTTTGAATCTACTGACTGCAAAGTTTGCACCCGTTCCAACTTGGGTGTATCCGCCCTTAGCAAAGCTTTTAGCAGTATTTGATTTGCATGAGTGGGGACACCAGCACGGCAATTTTATTTCTCCACACAATGCCATCTTTGAACAGCAACGAGCAGGCGTGGAAGCAGCGCTGAAAGAGAAATGGGGCGATCGCATTCAAGTTTTCAAGGCGTTTAACTTCTGTAAGCCTTTTCTTCCAGAACAGGTCTTAGTAGAGATCAAAGCGCAAGGATTTACTAAGGTTCTGATTTATCCGTTGTTGGTTGTCGATTCGATCTTTACAAGTGGGATTGCGGTCGAACAAGTCAATAAGGCTTTAGCAAGTTCTGCTGACGAAGGAGAGCATTGGCTGAAAGGAACGCGCTATATTCCCTCGTTCTTCGATCGACCTGAATATCTCAATCTCATGGCGCAATTAGTTGAGAACGAGATCCAATCGAATTTAGCCGATCGCTATCTCCCGTCTCAAATTGGGATTGTGTTGATGAATCACGGTTGTCCCCACAAGGCGAAAGGCTTTACGTCTGGGATTACCGAGAGTCAGGCACTCTATGACAAAGTTCGCGATCGTCTCATCGACAAGTATCCGCTCATCTCAGTCGGTTGGTTAAATCACCAAACGCCCTTGATCGAGTGGACACAGCCGAATGCAGATTTAGCGGCGAAGAATTTGATCGAATTGGGAGCAAAAGCGATCGTGTTTATGCCGATCGGATTTGCAACTGAAAATCATGAAACGCTGTTAGATGTTGAACACATCATTGAAAAACTGCATCGGAAATATTCCGATGTGAAATATGTGCGGATGGCTTGTGTGAATGACGATGCAGAATTTCTCAAAATGGTAGCAAATTGGGCAAATCCACAAATTGAATCGCTACTGTCAGAGGAAGCGCTATCGGTCACACCTGTGCAGGGTGAGGTGCATCATCATCACCATCATAGACACGATCACGACCATGAACACGAACACCATCACTCTCATTAATCTCAGATGAGTGGTGTTTGTGGCTCCACCCATCTGCTTGAGGTTTCTCGCCCCCTAAATTCCCCGAAATTAGGGGGCTTTAAAGGATTTGGGAGTCACGAAGCGATTCAGACTTGTGTATCCGGTGAATCTACCAGATCACCCTTTGGGCTACGTCGGCTGAAATCGGAGATTCTCCCCGTAACTTATCCTGTATCTCACTTGAATTCAACAGCGGCAAGCGCACGATAAATGTCGCCCCTAATCCAATTCCTGGGCTGCTCGCTGCGATCGTTCCTCCATGAATTTCGACTAAATGCCGCACGATCGCAAGTCCTAATCCCAGACCATTGTGCGATCGCGTCGTTGTACTATCTGCCTGTCTAAAACGATCAAACACCTGCGGCAAAAATTCCGCATCAATTCCGACTCCCGTATCCGTTACCGTAATTTGAGCCATTTGCGCCTGATCTAACGTCAAACGAATCGTGATTCGCCCCTCAGATGGGGTAAACTTCACCGCATTCGTCAGCAAGTTCCAAACAATCTGCTGCAACCGGGTTGAATCTCCCCAGATGCTTGGTAAATTCGGATCAAAGTCCGTCTCTAGTAAAAGTGATTTTGCTTCAATCTGTGGACGCACCGCATCGGTTGCTGCTTGAATCACCGCGCTCAGTTGAATGGCACGATAATTTAGCCGCAGCTTTCCTCGAATAATCTTCGATACATCCAAAATATCTTCGACTAATTGCGCCTGAGTTTCCGCATTCCGTTCGATCGTTTCTAAGGCGCGATCGAACATTTTTTTGTCGTATTGCTTCGATCGTAAGAGGCGCACCCATCCCAACATCGAATTTAAGGGCGTTCTTAGCTCGTGAGACAGCACTGCTAAAAATTCATCCTTCATTCGGTTTGCAACTTCTGCTTCTTGACGAGCAAGCTGTTCTCGCATTACCTGAGCGCGGGTGACCTCTGCTTCCTTGCGTTCTGTAATGTCTTCGATTGTGCCAACATGCCCCTGAGCTTCACCCGTCTGAGAAAACATCGGACAGGATCTCACCTGCACCCACGGGTCTCGATCGTCTTGCGATTGCAGCCGGAATTCTTCAGAAAATTCTCCGCCCTCTTGCAAGTAGGCATTCCACTGGAAAAGTGCGCGATCGCGATCTTCAGGATGAATACACTGACACCAGTTTTGATTCGATGTCCCGCAAACGGTGTGATATCGAGGATTTGTATAGGTGCAGCGCCCCATTGGATCAATCACAAAAATTCCTGAGGGCGAAGAGGCAGACAGCGATCGAAATTGTTCCTCACTACGCCGTAATTCGGCATTCATTGCTGTAAGCTGTGCGGATTGAAGCTGAACGGCTGCGTTTTTTCTAAATAAATCGGCAAAAACTGAAACTTTAGAAACCAGAATATCGGAATTAATCGGCTTGATCAGATAATCGACTGCGCCCAGTGAATAGCCTCGAAAAATCCCTTGATCACTCGAATCAAAGGCGGTTAAGAAAATGATCGGCGTATGTTGCGATCGCGCTCTTGAGCGAATCAAATTTGCGGTTTCAAACCCATCCATTCCCGGCATCTGCACATCGAGCAAAATCACCGCAAACTCTTGATTGAGTAAACACCGTAAAGCTTCTTCTCCAGACGATGCCTGTACTAAATTCTCGCCGAGTTTGCCTAAGACTGCTTCTAGTGCCAGCAAATTCTCGGGCTGGTCATCGACAAGAAGAATATTAACAGGTGTATTCAAAGGCATGGGCACGATCCTAAAACAATCAAGAAAGGGCTATGTCAGCAGCAAAGGGTCACAAGTATAGATGAAATCTGATGCAAAGGCACTACATAATCAACCTGACTTCTTGAGAGAGCAGCTTCGGGCATAATCGGACATTCAGCCGTGCGGGGATCTTGCACGATCGCAGTTCCCCCATTTGCTTTAATTGCGGCTAAACCTGCTGCCCCATCTTGATTTGCACCAGTTAGAATCACCCCAACTACACGCTGTCTATGTGCTTTTGCAGCGGATTCAAACAAGACATCGATCGCAGGTCTAGAAAAAGCAACAGGGGGATCAACGGAAAGCGAAAAACATTCTGATTCAACCAGCAGATGGTAGTCCGGCGGAGCTAAATAAACTGAACTAGGGCAGATTGGCTCTTTGTCTTCCACCTCCAAAACGGGCAACACACTCTCTTGCTGTAAGATTCGACTGAGCATTTCTGTAGATCCTCGATCTCGGTGCTGCACAATCGCGATCGCAGCGGTAAAGTGTTCTGGTACACCTTTTAACATAGTTTGCAGTGCGGATAATCCTCCTAAGGAAGTACCCACAACGACGAGGGAGAACGCCACTAGTTTCCCCTCCGGTAAAGCTTTTCGGAGCTTGAAAGCGGTTCATAAAGATCGTGAAAGGCAGTAAATCGCAAGGATTCTTGCCGCCCTAGCGCTAAGATACCAAAAGGGCAAAGGCTCTGATAAAACAAGTCATGCACGCGATCTTGTAATGCACGATCGAAGTAGATCAAGACGTTGCGACACAGGATTACATTGAATTCATTAAACGATCTATCGGTAACAAGATTATGCTGAGAGAAGATAATATTTTCTCTCAAATTTGCGCGAAAAATTGCATGTTCATAGGCGGCTGTATAGTAATCAGAGAAAGACTTCTTACCTCCTGCTTTAAGATACTGCTGCGTGTATTCTTGCATTGCAGAAAGTGAAAATATCCCATTCTTTGCAGCTTGTAACGCCTTCTCATTTGTATCTGTGGCATAGATTCGGCAGCGATGATAAATGCCTTCCTCTTGTAATAAGATTGCCATGGAATAAACTTCCTCTCCAGTTGAACATCCTGCGTGCCAAATCCGAATGAAAGGATAGGTGCGTAGCATTGGTAATACAATGTTTCTAAACGCGAGAAAGAAGCTTGGATCGCGAAACATTGAGGTGACATTGACGGTCAGACTAAGAAGCAAGCGATCGAGCGATGGGCGATCGTGTAAGACTTTCTCTTGAAGCGCCGAAATCGTCTCAATCCTCTCAGAGTGCATAAATTTCTGTACTCTACGCCTGCGAGATGAAGCCGCATAGTTGCGAAAATCATAGCCGTAGTAGCGATAAATGCCATCAAATAGGAGTTGAACTTCAATGTCTTCGAGTGTGGACAACTGTGACAACATGGGAAAGCTTTACATCACCTTTTGACTCTAAATTGACATAATTCAAAGAGCAATGTAATCCTCCCCACGCCTTAATTTCAATCCAATCGAGCAATGACTTGAACCTTGCTCCCCTTCTCCTAAGCTCAAACCGCATTTAAGAATTCACTTTCACTACCTACAAACTTCCGCAGTTTGTGCTGTCGATTACGCAAAATTCTCACCTTCTCTGTGCGATGATGCGTCGTAATCTCTTCCCACCTCGAAGGTATCAGCAAGACCAAATCACGCTGAACCTCCCGCCAGTAAACCTGTGGAAATCTTACATAGTCATACCCGCAGCGACGAATCACCTTTTCGATTCGGGCATATCGAGTCAATGACCAATCCCGCAAAATCTGCCAGGAAGGATGCAAATCAGGCGACAAAATGAACGGATAAGCCCGACGACGCAGCATCGGCGAATACTCATAAATCAAGAATTCCATCATCGGACGATACCCTGGATTCTCCTGCGCCCGCAGTTCTAAAATCTCAGCATGACTCACCCCAAAGCGATCGAGTAACTCCAGCGGCAAATAGCAAATCCCTTGCTCAGCATCCTCGCGCAGATCTCGCAAAATGTTGTAAAACTGATCGACCATTCCAAATGCGCCAACAATCTGCCAAGTACTGCTTGACAAAAACGGTAAAACCTGAAAGAATGACGAAGCTAGATCGCGCATCATGATCTCAAGCTGCTCAATCGTCTCAAAAACCATATCTTTTTGGGTATAGCGATCGAGTGCTAAGAGGTAGCGATCCCAGGCTGCTAAAGACAATTGAGAGGTCGAATCAGGGGTAAGAAACCATCGCTCGTGCATCGATTCAAATAATGAACGATGGGTTCCCGCAGGTTGAACTCGACCCGTGGCATTTAGCCAGCGCCAAGACGCATAAAAATCTTGGAAATGCCCAGAGTTACCCTCGATTAGCTCACTTTCAGCCAACCGATCCGCAAGACGAATCCAGCGGATTCTCTCAATCCAGGCGGCTCGAACTTCCGGTTCAAGTTCCATAACCCAGGCAGCATTATCTTCGTCTTTTAAGGCATCATCCGCGATCGCGTGATAATGGGACGAACAAACTAACTCAGCAATAGACGTTTTCATATCAACAGGTGAAGTGCAGACTTGCCACGGCATTCGTAATTAGGGTGCCCAAAAAAGCTGGGCACTAACGCATATGTGTCTCAAATCACACCATGCGCATTTAGGCTGTGATAGCAGATTCATTTCTGCGGGGGCGAGAATAGAGCGAAGATTTGTTGCAATAGGGGCAAAACAATGAAAAGTGAATACTGGAATCAGGCGAACTAAGGACGCAATTGCTTAAGTAACGCCTTAATCAATACTCGAGAAATATAACACTCTCGCTAAGTGTAAACACGAGTTGCGAATAGATTTACGTGTAAATACAGGCACTTAGGCGATGCGGTCGTAAAATCCGAATTTCTGAAATTTGTGAGAAAAGACACATTTTTATATAGGATTTGAGAGATTGCGCTCATCGTACTCGCTTTCATAAAACATGCTTAAATTTTGTTTTTCTCGATGCAAAGGATAGGAATTGCCAATGTCACTCTTTGATTGGTTTGCAAATCGGCGGAAGTCCGAGTCGAAAATTCCCCAAGGACAAGAGCGAGAAATTGCGGACGGACTTTGGACAAAGTGCGAAAAGTGCGGTGTTTTGACTTACACCAAAGATTTGAGAGCAAATCAAATGGTGTGTGTGGAATGTCATCATCACCTGCGAGTCTATAGCCCAGAACGAATTCGCCAACTCATTGATCCAGACACCTGGGTCGCGATCGACGAACACATCCTTCCCACCGACCCGTTAAAATTCCGCGCCCGCAAATCCTATAGTGATTATCTGCGCGATACCCAGGAGAAGACCAAACTTACCGAGGCTGTTCAAACCGGAATGGGTCAGCTAGACGGCTGTCCCGTCGCATTGGGCGTGATGGATTTCCGCTTCATTGGCGGCAGTATGGGATCGGTCGTGGGCGAAAAAATTACTCGATTAATTGAACGTGCGACTCAGCAACGCCTGCCTGTGATTATTGTCTGTGCATCGGGTGGCGCGAGAATGCAGGAAGGTCTGCTCAGTCTGATGCAGATGGCAAAAATCTCAGGAGCGCTGCAACGCCATCGCGAAAGCCGCTTACTTTATATTCCCGTGCTGACGCATCCCACAACAGGCGGTGTGACTGCAAGTTTTGCCATGTTGGGCGACATCATCATTGCCGAACCAAAAGCGATGATTGCCTTTGCAGGGCGGCGAGTCATTGAGCAGAACCTGCGGCAGAAATTACCCGATGATTTCCAAACAGCAGAATATTTGCTAAATCATGGCTTCGTCGATGCGATCGTTTCTCGCACCCAGCTTAAGAAAACCCTGGCACAACTGATTCGACTGCACCAGACGACGGTTCCGACAGCGCATGGAGTGCAAATCCCTGGCATCAAAACCTTCACAGCCACGCCAGAATAGCCCAAATCCAAGATTGGTGAACCCTTGGGTACATCAGCATGATATTGGTATTAGAGAGGTCTATTCTCATCATCAGCATCATCCGATTGCTCGATTTGCCGATGCCTTCACCTGACGGGGTGAGGCTGCCATTATCGTCTGCTGTTTTGTTGTGTTGTGTTGTGAAGCCGATTACTGAGCCACATTTTAAGGAGAACCATGCTTAAAAGATTTCTTTGGCTTGCTGTAGCCACCGTCTTTTTTGCCTTTCAGGTATTGACCCAATCTGCCCAGGCCGCTGAGTTGGATGCTGCGACCCGCACGGTGGCAAAAGATGCCAATGGTGGGACAGTTACACTTTCGCTTAAGCAAGTGAAAGAAGGAAAACGCTTGTTTCAATTTGCTTGCGCTAAATGCCACGTTGGTGGTGTAACCAAAACTGATCCAAACGTGGGTCTTGACCCCGAAGCGCTGTCTTTAGCAACCCCACGCCGCGATAATGTCGATGCGTTGGTCGATTACATGAAAGCGCCGACGAGTTATGACGGAGCAACTGATATTTCTGAAGTGCATCCGAGCATCAAGAGCAAAGATACCTTCCCTGAAATGCGCAATTTGACGGAGCAAGATTTAGTTGCGATCGCGGGTCATATTCTGCTGCAACCGAAGATTGTGGGTGACAAATGGGGCGGCGGTAAGATCTATTACTAAACCGCATTTAATTTTCTTTTTTTGGGACTGACCTTGACTATGCTGATACAAGCTTCGCACCAAAATCGCGCTGTCCGTAGCTTCGTGATCTTCTGCTTTGTCTGTATGGCACTCGTCGGGGTCAGTCTTCCTGTTGAGGCAGCGGTCGATCCGTATGTGAGACAGTATTTACAAGTCAGTGATCCGGTTCCAGTCGTGATCAGCGATCGAGGAGAAACGCGATTGTTCTCAGCGGATGACATGATTGCAGGAAAGAAATTATTTGAACTGCACTGCGCCTCTTGCCATGTTGGCGGTTCAACACTCCCTAACCCAGAGGTTTCCTTATCTTTAGAGAAACTGAAACAGGCAATCCCCCCTCGTGACACGGTTGAGCAACTCGTGAAATTTATGCGTCAGCCGATGAGCTATGACGGCAGCGAAGATAGCCTACTCTGTCGAGAAGTTCCAGAATCCTGGTTATCTCAAGCTGAGGTTGAAAATTTAGCCGCATTTATTCTAAGAGCCGCTGAAAAAGCAAAAGGCTGGGGAACGGCAAATTTCTAAATCAGAAATTTTTCTCTACTACGGCATGTCAAACTGAGTACGACAGGCTGTAAAATGTAGAAACAGTCTAGAGAACAATGTCGTTCGAGAATTTACTATGAAATCGATCGCTTCCGCTATTCGGGGTCTGTCCCTGGCGTTCTGTGCAGTATTACTGATTGTAGGCAGCCTCTTCCTTTCTGCTGCTCCCGCTTCAGCAGATACCGTCTCGGTCAAAATGGGTGGCGCTAAAGGTTTGGTCTTTGAACCCGCTGTTGTAACCGTGAAGCCTGGAGACACGATTCAATTTGTCGTCGGTCAGTTACCGCCTCATAACGTTGTGTTTGACAAGGTTCCGGGTGCAGATGCTGCCTTGGCTGCAAGCCTGTCTCATAAAGGCTTAGAAGGTGCAAAAAAGACCTTTGACATTACGATTCCGGCTGATGCTCCCAAAGGCGAATATAGCTACTTCTGCTTGCCTCACCGGGGTGCAGGCATGGTGGGTAAAGTTGTTGTGGAATAGTTTCAGTTCTTCTCGGTTTTGAAGTCTAATCCCCTTCTAGAATAGGGTGAGGTTTGTGGCGCAGGATTGAGGAGAATGAACAGTAACCCGCTCAAATGTTGGTCGAAAGTTGCGATCGTGCTAGTCATGTGCATGATCGCAATTTTTGTGCTCATTTCTCCTGCTTTAGCAGAGCTTCCGAATGGAGAACAGTTATTTAATTCCAATTGTTCAGCTTGTCATATTGGCGGCAATAACGTGATCATTTCACACAAGACGCTGAGAAAAGAGGCGCTTGAGAAATACGAGATGAATTCATTAGCAGCAATTCGCAACCAAGTGATTCACGGCAAAAATGCGATGCCTGCCTTTGACGGGCGATTAAGCGATGAGGAGGTTGAGGCGATCGCAACTTATGTGTTGGAACAGGCGGAAATCGATTGGACTACTAAAGTCGAAGCGAGTGAAACAGAAGAGAACTCTGTTTCGCAGTCGTAAATTGAGCATCAAGGGGAGTAGCTTTGAATCACCCTGCCTGCGCCCCGGTACTGAGCGAAGTAAGTCTGGCTTACCGCATCTCCGTCGGGTGAAAGCAGATCAATACCAATGCCATTTCGCCCCTGATCCTTTCCAGAGCTATGAATATAATGGCGATCGCCTAAGTAAAGTCCAACATGCGTCGCTTTCTCAGGCGTGCCAAAAAATACTAAATCGCCCTGCATCAACTCTTCGATCGGGTGCAAAAAAGCTTCTTGCTGATACGCATCTCTAGGTAAGCGAACTCCTACTGACGCAAAAGCCGCTTGCATCAATCCTGAACAGTCATAATTCGGCGCAACCGTTCCGCCCCAGAGATATTCATTGGGGACAGCCATCGCAGCTTGAGTAAAAGCAATGATTTCAGGAATGCGATCGCGAATTTCCTCCTCTGTCCAAACTGGCGCTTGATAGGGGAGTTCAATTTCTTCTAAAAATTGCAGATCACTTGTGTCAAGCCAGCCTGGATAATCATCCTCGCAAGTCATGACTTTTAGCGGTGACTCTGACAAAATCCGAATATAGCGACCTGCTGCCGCTTGGGTTGCCAGACGAGTTAAATCTGGTGAATCGTAGAGATTGAGATTCGCGATCGTGCGATATTGCATAAGACAGAAATTTCACTCAAGCGAGTATGACTTTTTTTCACAAAGACGAACGGTTAGAACCCTTAGGCGATCGAGTGTTGCAAGCGACTTGGCGAGAATTTCCCACGCTTGCCCCAAACCAGATCGCAATGACCTGGATTGTGTATGACTCGCCTGTGTTCGTCAATACTGGCGGCGCAATTCGCCCTGAGGAATTTTGGCAACATTCACCGAGAGGCTTTTCATATCGAGGGGTTGAGACGATCTATCCCGCCAGCGTGGTCAAGTTATTTTATTTAGTGGCAGCCCATGAATGGCTAGAGCGTGGCATGATTCCCGCTTCAGCAGAACTCGATCGAGCGATGCGGGATATGATCGTCGATTCGAGCAATGATGCCACAGGATTAGTCGTCGATGTTTTAAGTGGAACAACGGGCGGTCCCGAATTGCCTGCTGCTCCATTTGAAACCTGGAAGTATCAGCGCAATATTGTCAATCGGTATCTCCAATCGCTCAACTGGTCAGAGTTCGCCACGATCAATGTGAATCAAAAGACTTGGTGTGATGGTCCTTATGGGCGTGAGAGAGCCTTTTACGGAGAGGATTTTGAGAATCGGAATATGCTCACGACTAATGCTTCTGCGCGGTTGTTGCATAGTGTCGTGGGAGGAGTTGCGGTGACTCCAGAGCGATCAAAATTAATGATGAATTTGTTAAAGCGATCGCTCAATCCTGCTGATCTTGAGGCTGATCCTGAAAATCAAGTGGTGGGATTTATCGCAGGGGGTGTACCTCAACCCTGTGGCGTTTGGTCAAAAGCAGGCTTGATGAGTCGAGTGCGCCATGATGCAGCGTATGTAGAAGTTCCAGGATTGCAGCCTTATCTACTCGTCGTCTTTACCGAAGGCAAGGCACATAGTAATAACGAAGAGATTTTGCCCTTTGTGACTCGCCAAGTGACAGCCGCGATGCAGGAGATTTAGTCACTTGGCAGGTTTGCGGGCAGAGAGATCCAATTTGCCTCTTAGCTCGTTTTTAATTCGGTTCAGAATCGAATCTTCGTCTAATGAGGAGAGAATCCTAGTTACGACCGCTTTCGGGCTTTCTGTGCCCCAAGAGGCATCATTCGCCAGGTAAACTTTGGCGATTTGAGCGATCGCATAAGACGAAACCCCTGCGACTCCACCTTGAGTCAATGCAACCGAAAGGTAAGGCGCAAGAGATAATCCGCCTGTTGCTGGAGCCGATACGCCAAGCAATCCCTTGAGTGAACTCAATCCCAAATTTGCGAAAAGCTCACTTGCCGTAATCCCACCCATTGCGACTGCGATCCTTTGCAGCAGCTTGATCGCACCTTGCTGGGTCATGCTAATCCCGTAGAGCTTGGACAAACTCATAATCATCGCCACATCGATCGCGGCACTGCTAATTAAATCCAAAACCATGATCGGATTGACCGCAGTCGCGATCGCTTTTGTCATCACGCCATTCCAGATCGTGCGATTTGCCGTCTGTTCGCGAATGTCGAGTTTGCGCTGCAATAAGCGATCGTGTACCTCATCGGCAAAGAGCATCGAATTTAGGGCAACGAGGGATTTTCCTTCTCGATGCAGCACTTCTAGAATCTTTAGCTTGAGATCTTGAACCTGTGGCTCAGTTTTGATCATTTGAGCAGACATCCGACCATCAGGACGTTTCACCGCACGCGCAACTAAGGGAGAAGCTGCCGCCATGACAATCTCATCCGGTGAGAGTAGTTCTTTGACGCGCTCATCTCGGATTTTTTGATAAATGCTCATGCGATCGGTATCGGGATACTGATCAATCTTGTTGAACACGAGAATGATCGGTTTGCCAAAATTTCGCAGTTCTGAAAGGGCTTGAAATTCGACTTTGGTAATATCGCCTGAAATAATGAACAGCAATAGATCAGCTTGATGCGCCACCTGCCGCGCAAGTGCCTCTCTAGCTTCACCATTTACCTCATCGATTCCAGGCGTGTCGATGAGTTCGATTTGAGAATGATTCGCACTCGGGAGCGTGACTCTGAGAATCTCTTGGTCACTTCCCTCGATCGCTTCACTTTCAATACTCCAGTTTGCCGACTGCTGCGATCGCGTCACCCCGTGAATTGCACCTGTCTCAAAAATCTGTTGACCGAGGAGAGCATTCAGGAGCGACGACTTCCCTCGTCCGACCATGCCAAACGCTGCAATCTGAACGACAAGACGATCAAGCTTTGCAAGCATCGTCTCCAGCCCGTGAATTTCTGACTCCAAACCCGATCGCTCTTGGGCGGTTAAATCTAGATTCTCCACTAACTCGCGTAGCGTTGCTTGAGCCTGTCGATAATTTAACTCGGTCTGGATCTGATCAAAGCCTGAAATCGCTTCGTCTAGTTCCTGATCCAAAGATTTGCCCGTATCGGAGATGGAGTCAGCCATAATTCACGTCGAGAAGTTTCCTCACTTCCCTTCATCCTAACAATGCCGTTCGGAAACGAGCATTCACTCGCATCGGTTAGCGATAACGGCGATTGCGTCGAGCGACGATCGCTTTGCGCTTGCGCTTTTCCAAGGGCGTTTCAAAATGACGATGAGATCTCAGATCTGCCAAAATTCCAGCTTTCGAGACTTGGCGCTTAAAGCGGCGCAACGCTGAATCAATGCCTTCGTTTTCTCCTAAAACCACTTGGGTCATGCTTGTTTCTCCAGTCGAGTAATTTGTGAGAGTGATGGATGTGCTTTAGACGGACTCAGACAAAAAATCACTGTCCACACGTGAGTATGCACAGCATTTCACAGAATGAGCTACCTACCATTGAGCAGGTTAGCACAAATCGCAGGCTTCAGCGCACTAATTGATTCACGAAACACAGATTTAAATCGCTGAAATTGATACTTAGTGCAAGGTGTAAGTTTTCCATCGCGGCGACGAGCCACTGGACGCGATCGCGGCTATATCCTTCGTAATGATGAAAGAGAACTGAAAATCTTTTCTCCAGATAAGGTTTGACGCGCCGACAGAGTAAAACGATTTGCAATAAGAGTTGGGTAGTTGCCGTTGCCCCTAGATTTGAGAGCAGATCGATAAAGACAAAATGTTGCGGTTGCTGAATACTATCAATCACTAAGAAATTCAGCAGTTGGCTGCAAGTTCTCACCATGAGAAAATCGCTCAGTGGCTGAGTTTCACTCTCTGAATAGGTATTGCCCAAAAACTGTCCAAGCTGCTTATTAAAGTGGCGAGTCCCATAGCTTGGATTCACGGTATCGGTGAGATAGTGATAGAGTTCAGCTTTAAAGTGTGCGTAAGATTTTACTTGCTGACAATGCGCTGAAAATCTTTGAGCAATGTCTTTACAGGTATCGTTTCCGCGAATTTTTCCAGTAAATTGCTGTAAGGCTGAACTGAGCGATCGTTCATCAAGCAATGTTGGATTTTGAACCGGGTGAATCGATCGATCGCTTGAAGCGCGACGAACTTGATACGTGACATATTTAGATAAGTCAAGCTCGTATTGTTTCTGCCGCTCAGTTTGAAGTTGGCGAATTGAAGCTTTTTGAATATGGGGTGTCCCTTCGGTGACGAGGCAATGCTCATAGAGATAGGGATAGCGACGGATTAAGGTTCCGAAGGGTTGGGATTCGGCAAGGGTCGGTTCGGGTTGGAGAACGCTGGAGAGTCGTTTTAGCGTGAGGTATTGCTCGGTCTGCTGAAAGTCCTGGGTGAGTTGGCGTTGCTGCTTGATCAGGCGCGATCGCGAAAAATCTCCCGTAATCTGGCGGCTTGGTCTGGACTCGAATAATGCGACAAGTTCAGCAATCTCTTGATATTGATGTGGGCGAGATTGCCAGCGGTTGATCAAAATATGACAGCAGCGGTTGAGAACAAACCGAAAATTTTGTGCGGCAACCGGGGATTGAATCAAGCGATCAACTGTTTTTTGAAGTTCACGATCGGGATAGCCTGTGCCTTCAATAAATAAAAGACGAAATCTCTCAATGAGCAGATGAGGGGGTTCGGTTTGAACCCGCTCTAATAAATGATGATAAAGCTGCTCTTCTTCTTGCGTAATTCCGCGACTTTGATAGATTGACCCAGTATTCATACTTCAGCGAGCCTCAACCCCAGAATTCAGGAACAAGTAGGATGGAATGTGACGTTTCAGCAATTTGACCGGGGCAAGGTCAAAGTATGGCTTATCGTAATGGAATCCGTGAAAGCTCAGTGTAATTTGAATCACTTTATCCCGACTTCATGCAGAAATGCGGGTTTTGCCTCACGTGTTTTTTACTACCAGACTTATTGGCTTCTTTCCGTGTTCCTAGCTTGTGATCCGGATCAACCTGATTAATTTATATAGGCTTAAAAAAGTCTGAGCAGTTCTTTAGCTCCAATCGTCTCGCTTCGCACCCCGCCCTTTATAGGGCTTCGTCTCTACATGAATCCGACGAGTTTGTTCAAATAGAGCGTCTTCTGTCAGGTTCCAATTTTTCAAAACTTTATCTAAATCGGCTTGAATGTCGCGTGCGCCTGGAAACCCGTTATAGCGAATCCGCAAGCGAGCCAGTTCAGAAAGATTCCAGTCGGTCGATTCACCAATCAGCAGTGAATCGACGATTTCGCGATCGCTTTTCCATAGAGGATGCTCTTGATCTTTTTGCTCCGTCATATCTCACCGTGGAAATTACGCCCGTCAGTATAATACGGGAACGCGGGTTGAGGGGAGAAATGGACAGGCTAATTCTTTTAAGCTTTGATGTGGAAGAGTTTGATGTGCCAGAGGAATATGGTCAGCCTTTGGATGAAAGGACAAAATTCAAAGTGTCGGCTGAGGGATTAGACCATGTGCTGGAATTGCTCGATCGCTTGAACATCAGAGCTACATTTTTCACGACGGCTTACTTCGCGATTCATCATCCTTCCAAACTGCTAGAAATTGCGAAAAAGCATGAAGTTGCGTCTCATGGGTTTTATCATGCTTCATTTTGTGTTGAGGATTTAGCCCGATCGAAGAAAGCGCTGGAAGAGATTTTGAATCAAGAAGTTGCAGGGTTCAGAATGGCGCGACTTCAGCCTGTTGAAGATCATGAAATTCAGCGTGCAGGCTATCAGTACAATTCATCCATGAATCCGACGTATTTACCCGGTCGATATAATAATTTTTCCAAACCTCGCCTTCCCTATCATTCGGGCAAACTACTGAATATTCCAGTTTCGGTTACGCCTGTGATTCGATGTCCTCTCTTCTGGTTGAGCTTTAAGAATCTGCCGCTCCCGCTTTACAAACTTGCATCTCGGCTCACTTTGAATTGCGATGCTTACTTAAATTTGTACTTTCATCCTTGGGAATTTACAAACATTCGCGGATATCAATTGCCGGGATATATCAAAAAGCGATCGGGTCAACCGATGCTCGATCGTTTAGAGAACTATTTGAAGTGGATGCAACCCTTTGGAACATTTGCAACCTTTTCTGAATTTCAACAGAGTTTAGATCCTAGAAATCTATTCCGTTAATCTAAGGGATTTGCGATCAAATAACATCCCTAAGCTTCGATTGGGTTCCACTACGCGTAAACGGCAAGCGATTGTCTCAACTCCACTGAAGGGGACTCAGCCTTGCTCGACTGATGCAGCCCGCTTTAGCGGGGTTGGTTCGATTAGCCCGCCGTTCACGTGCGGGTGAACAAGCAACGCAGCAGGTCGATTTTATTCGTGAGCAAATCCCTAACTACTAGGTTGAAGGCATTCTCAATCCAGGGTTGGGTGCTTCCTACCCCCAAGCAGAAGGTCATCGCTGTTGGAAATCTCAAACGGTTTCCCAACAAAACATATACGCTTACGTAATTTTTCGCCTCTCAAAAGCGACTAGAACAAGTAACTATTGATACAAGCATTTGTAGTTACAACCCTTTAACGGGTCCCGTATCCCCCGTGAAAGTGTCGCCCTAATTAGGGGGCAAAATTCTGCTGAATCTCTGTAGGGAATTGAAGAAATCTTTACAGAATAACTTGTTTAGACTTGCAACCATAGGAACTTGAAAATGTCTATCCATTTGCTCGTGCAACAGCCAGAGCTAGATCTCACTTTTTCAGAACAAGCCTTCGATCGTCCCTTCAATTTTGTTGCTTTAGATCAGACCGTTGAAGCAGCCTGTGCAACTGCAACACAGCATCCCAGAGCGCTCTACCTGTTTATGCAGCGCTACACCCACTTTAATGGGGCTGCTGGTTCATTAGTTGCAAGGCTTGCAAGTTCGATTGGACTATCACGTGAGCTTTTTAGAGAGCCAGCTTGCGAGCTTTTTGATGAAGCCGATCGCGGTTTAGAAGTTGCCGCAAAAGTTCTCTCTGCCACAATCGATGAGCATTCAGATGCCCATCACAAGGGTTGTTCTCATCGCACATTGGCACAGGCAACTCTCAAAGCCGTCGGCAACTATGCAGCGTTGACCGATGCAGAAAGAAATTCTTTCGCAACGGTTCCAACTTGGCTAACTCAACTGCTAGAAGCGGCGGTCGTTGGTTACCAAGGCATTCCAGGGGACTTAGAAGCGTTGATTCGTGCAATGGGCGTTCATGCTGCTTCCGAAATGCTTGCCGCTCGGGAATACGCCGTGATTGACAAAGTGGTTCGTTACACCAACGCAGGACTGGGATTTGACCAGTATTTGAAAGACGGACATGGGCAGGTCGAACTCAACGGACAAAAAATCAGCGCTTGGTACTGGATTGCTGTTCATGGTAGTCACAAGGAAGCAGGAGTAGAAACAGATCACGCCCACGATGCTCTAGAAGCTTTAACCTTAGCAATGCAATACTGCACTCTGCCCAATCAGCAAGTTTGGCAATTGGCATTTGAAGGGTTTGAAGCATTTGTCACCCTTCAACAAACCTTCTTTCAAGAAGCCCAAAAAGAATGTTTGGATCTGATTAAAACTGAAATGGGCAGTCTAATTTAGAGTGGAGATTTTTGTTCTTAAGACAAATTAAGAACCGCTAAATTAGAGCGAATCATCTTACCTAGAACCTACACACCATTTTTTAAGCTGTAGATAGGTTCTAGGAATTTTTCTGTTTAGAGTTTAGGGTGACTTATTCAATTCTTCTACCACTTTGATCTAAGAAACATGCTGAAATTTAACTTGACCAATGAGCTATATCTATTTAATTCTAGCAATTGCCTTTGAGGTACTAGGAACCTTTTTTATCAAACGATCTGACGGATTTACAAAACTTCTGCCCTCCATTATTTTATTTGTGTACTATGGGCTTTCTTCAAGCGCTCTGACACTTGCTGCTAAAAAAATCGATATTAGTATTGCTTACTCTGTTTGGACTGGAAGTTCGATCGCTCTTGTTGCGGTTATGGGAATGTTCTGGTTAAAAGAGCCAATTAGTGAGTTAAAGATTTTGTCAGTTTCCTATATTCTAGTGGGTGTTTTTGGCTTACTTTTGACTCAAAAATCTTGATTTTGTACTTCTCAACACAAAATGGGAATAATTAATTCGCTGACAAATTTCTTCTGCGAGTTCGACGGGTGAGTTGAAGTTACTTTTGCCGTCGAGGTGGGGAATCACTTTGTGAGAATAGTGATATGAATTTTAGACGATGAACTTTAAACGACACAAACAGGGAAAACGGCGATTGACCTCTCTCAAGCTCACAATTCGTCGAGGATTGAGTAGAGGAATTCTAGCTTTTATCGCAGCAGCTTTTATGGTCTCCTCAATTGTCGGTTGCCTGCATGAACCTGTGAAGCCTATACGGGTCGGCTACCTGGTTTGGCCCGGATACGAAAGTCTTTTTCTCGCAAACGACTTAGGCTACTACCAAGGAGCAGGCATTCGCCTCGTTGACTATCCCTCTGGTTCAGAAACCATTCGTGCGTTTCGCAATGGCGACCTAGAAGCAGCGACCCTCACCCTGTATGAAGCGTTACTGGTTGCAGAAACACTGCCTAATTTCCGGATTGTCCTCGTTATGGATAGCTCGAATGGTGCAGATGTCCTCCTATCAAAACCGACAATTCAAGGATTAGAGAATCTAAAAAATCAGCGTATTGGGGTCGAATCTGGAGCAGTGGGAGCCTATGTGCTAACCCGTGCGTTGGAGAAAGTGGCATTGACACCAAAGGATGTTCAAGTCATCTCGCTCGGTGTGTCAGAACATGAGCAAGCTTTCAAAAGAGAAAACGTAGACGCTGTTGTGACGTTTGAACCAACTCGCTCTAAATTGTTGGAAGTGGGAGCCAAACAACTGTTTGACAGCACTCAAATTCCAGGTGAAATTCTTGACATCCTGGCAATTCGAGAAGACGTTTTGATGCAACAGCCGAAGACCGTGGAAGCGTTGATTGCCGGAAATTTTCGAGCTTGGAAATATTTAGAGAAGCATCCTGCGGATGCTGCGCAGCGGATTGCTCCAAGAGAAGGTGTAACTCCAGAACAGTTTCTTGAATCTCTCAAAGGCATTTATATTCCTGATTTGGAACAGAACCGCAGACTGCTGGGAAATCAAGATGCAGCGAACCGAGAGCGGATGAATCGAGTCGCGCAATTTATGGCAGATAGCAAATTACTCAGCCGTAAAATTGATCCTGTCGCTTTATTCGACGATCGCTTTGTCCGGCGAGTTCAAGCCACCGCGATCGCACCCTGATCCGTGGAACGATCTTCAACGTCACCAAAATATTTGAGTTCCGATCATGCAGCGTTTTCCTTTTCCTCTCAAGTTCTCGATTCCAGCAATTCTGCTATTACTCGGAGGGCTTCTCAGCGGCTTTTCTTTCTGGCGAGAAGTCTCTCACTCGTTTCTGCGCGTCGAAGAGGATGCTAGTCGTCAAACGCGCTTTTTTGCCGATCAAACTTCTGGAACGCTGGAGTATCTGTTTCGGACAAACGATGTCGAGGGTGCAAATTTGGTCATCAGCAAACTTAGCAGCAACTCTGCTTTGGATTTGGCAATTTTGTCAGATGAGCGGGATCAGGCGGTTCTTTCTACACGCTATGATCTCCGCAACCGACCCCTAAATGCCGTTATCGCGGTCGAGGAGATGGCAGCAATTCAGACTGTTCGGGGTCACTTATCGGGGCAGGTGACGCTATCGGCTGATCGCCAAACGATACGAGCGATCTATCCTGTGACATTGGGATCTGCTGCTGGAGAGTTGCGTCAAAGTAGAGTTGGAGTGTTGCTCCTGAAATACAACCTGTCTGATCTAAAGCAACGAGCCAAGATGGACGCTTTGCGACGCTCGATCGAAGGGAGTGCGGTTCTGACCCTATTTTGCTTTGCGGTTTGGCTTTTCTTTTATAAAACGCTGACGCAGCGAGTGACTCGTTTGGTCAAAGCGAGTAATGATCTAGCAGCAGGCAATTTAGCGGTTCGTACTGAATTACGTGGCTCTGATGAATTACGCCAGATTTCCAGTGCGTTCGATCGAATGGCGAACAATTTGCAGGAACTGTACGAGCAAAGCCAAACGGCTACGAGGGTTGCAGAGTCCCAAGCAGAACAACTCAAGCAAGCCTTTCAAGATTTGCAACAAACGCAAACGCAGTTAATCCAAACGGAAAAGATGTCGAGTTTGGGGCAGATGGTGGCAGGGGTTGCCCATGAAATTAATAATCCAGTCAATTTCATCCATGGCAATTTGACGCATATTGAGACATACACTGAGGATTTGCTAAAGCTTGTCCGACAGTATGAACAATGCAACCCACAACCTGATGCAGTGATTCAGCAAGTCACGAATGAGATTGATCTCGATTTTCTCAGGGAAGATTTTCCAAAAATCATTGATTCTATGCGCTTAGGAACTGATCGCATCCGAGAGATTGTGTTGAGCCTGCGGAATTTTTCGCGGCTTGATGAGGCGGAAAAGAAACCCGTGAATCTGCATGATGGTATTGAGAGTACATTGCTGATTTTGCAAAGTCAGTTGAAAGCTACCTTGGATTTACGAGAGATCACAGTGATCAAGCAGTACGCAGAGTTGCCGCTAGTCGAGTGCTATGCGGGTCAGTTAAATCAAGTGCTGATGAACATTATTAAAAATGCGATCGATGCCCTGCATGAATTCGATCGGCAGAGCGGCAGAGAAGAGCTAGGAGCCATTACGATTACAACTCAGATGCTGGATATGAATTGGGTTCGAGTGGCAATCAAAGATAATGGACCAGGGATTTGTAAATTAGTCAGGGAAAAGATTTTTGATCCATTCTTTACGACGAAAAGTGTAGGTGAAGGAACTGGACTCGGGCTATCTATTAGCTATCAGATTGTAGTGGATAAGCATGGCGGACGATTGCAGTGCCGATCTGAATTGGGACACGGAACAGAGTTCTGGATTGATATTCCCGTGCTTCAGGCGCGATCGCAGCCCGCACGAGAAGTAGAAATCCTACAGCCAGCTTATACCGTTTGATTGCTCGTCCAGACTATGACGCTAGCTGAAGCTAATGATTGAATGCAGTGAAGATTTGCCAGTCAACAAGAAAAAGTAGTGTAAATCTGTCGGTGAAAAATTACTGGGAGCAGGCTGCTGATCTCTGTCGGTGGAGATGGGATGCTTCGCGATTTCTCTAACATTAGATGGGAGTGATGCCAGAGTCATTTTTCTAGGCTGAGGATAGTTTTAGTCATTCTCTTCATTTATGAAACTTTCTTCTCTTCATCGCACGCTTTTAGGCGTTGCCGTTGGTGTCGTTACGTTCGCTAGCGCTCAGGCAGCGAACGCAGCAAATTCTATCGTTTTTAGATATGGAGCATTTAGCGAAACGGTCTCTGTACCTGAACTGACCGAGTTTGCTCAAACAGGAAGACAATCTTCGACCGTTCGTTACTTTCTTCAACAAACAAATCAGAATCCAGAAGCTGTGAGAGCAGCACTCAGTCGAGAAATTCCGGTTCAGGTGACAACGCTCGATTGTGTATTGAATAGTCCGATTGGAGATTTTGTTCTTAGTCGGCTTAGTCGTGGGATTCAAACACCTGGAAATGCTGCAAACTATCAAGCGCTGAGGGGTGCATTGGTGCTATCTGCAAGTGATGATAATCGAGTCTCGCTCATTGAAGTGTTCCAGAACTATCCGACCAATGAAGTCTATCTTAATGGAAGAGAGATAGTTAGCACATACACAGAAGTTGCTCAGGCGGCACAGCAAATTCAAGACTTAGCTGCTATTTTTCGGTATAGCGATGCTCGGTAATCAGCAAATGCGATCGAATTACAGGCAATCTCTCTCTTTTTATAGGGGTCTGTTTTGTACAGGCAAAATAGTCTTAAGGTTGGGTTGTGAAATTGTAGCAATCTCTCATCATTCACATTATTTCTATGGAGAAGGTTTCTATGACTTCCATTGATACGAGTCATCTCGATCAAGCGATCGTCAAGTTTCAGAGCTTATCGATTGAGGAACAACTTGCAACTTTAGGACTGTTGTCCAAAGAAATTTCTGGAGCAATTTCAGTCAATGCCTTTGGTGCTGATACTCGTGAGGAGATTGCACCCTTGATTGATCAAGTTCAAGGACAGCGACAAGATGAGCAACTGCAAACGCTGAGCGACTTTTTATCCAGTAAGACTGAGCAAGGAGATGAGGTTGCACTTGATCCTCATCCGAGTAAAGCGCTGTTGGAATTGATTCCAGGCAATGTTGAGCCTGCTCTGACTCGTTATAAGTCATTGAGGACAAATTCTCGTCTAGCACTTTGGTATCAACTTGCTCAGCAGATGGGAAATAGTATCCCTGCAAATTTCTCGCTCTCGCCACAAGCAGATGAATTACTCACCTCCTTGCGATCGCTGAGTACAGAGCAGCAAGAACGCTTGCTGAGTCAAATTGTCTAGCAAATTAGCGATCGTATTGATTGAGTACGATCGCTAATTTGTTACTGAATTTTACGCAAGTACTCTGTTCCTCCTAGCTGATACATCTGCTGAAGAATCCAGGATTGTCGGCTGAGGACGGTTGAAGAAGGTCGATCAACAAAATAGATTTCAGGACCCGGTAAAACTGCTGCTAAGAGCGCACTTTCTTCTTGCGAAAGCTGATTAGCATTGATGCTCAAAAACCTCTGACTTGCAGCTTCTGCGCCGAATACTCGATCGCCAAATTGAGCAACATTCAAATACATTTCCAGAATTCGCTGCTTTGACCAAAGCCACTCAATCAAAACTGTAAACCAAGCTTCTAACCCTTTGCGCACAAAATTGCGTCCTGACCAGAGATACAAGTTTTTTGCAACTTGCTGACTAATTGTACTAGCTCCTCGCAATCCTTCTCCTGCTTTTCCCTCTTCAAGCGCATCCTGAAGCTCCTGCAAGTCAAAGCCTTTATGATCTGGAAATCGCTGATCCTCGGCTGCAATCGCGGCTAATGCCAAACTTGGAGCAATCTTGTCATATGACTGCCACTGGTAAGAATAAGGTCGTAATCCACCTGAGCCAAACAATGCAGACTGCACCATAAAGCTAGAGGTAATCGGAGGCAACCAGCGCACTGGCAGCGCGAGAAGGATTGAAACCAAACCGAATGCGATCGCGCTTTTGCACAAGAATCCAAACAGCGATCGCACAATTGAGCGTTTGATTCGACGACGAGGGGTAGGTTTTGACCCAGGCATGGAGGTTGGCTTTTCAGACAGGACGCAGATCAAATTTTAACTGCGATCGTCTGCGCTCAGCTTCTCGGCTAGCAAATACCATCAATCATTACCAAAACCTTAATATTAGTTATCAATCCTACTCGAAATTCAGTATCAATTTGCCTTGTCTTCTCAACCTCTGCCTTAAGGGGATTACTAAAAGTCTTGCAATTTCATAAGCTTGGCTAGACTTAGCCGTAAAGCAGCGATCGTGAGATCGGAATCAACCGCAGACACTTAGCCCACAAAAGAAGGTCTTGATGCTACATAGTTGTTTATTAATTGTTCAAGAGATTCTTCGCCCTACTCCCCAATCGCTTGACGATTGTTTAGCAAAATGTGCTTTAAATCGGAATGAGGAGATTGATGACGAATGTCCAGAGTTAGAAGCCTGTCTATCACAAGTTAAGCGTCATCAGAAGTCTCGGAGGAGTCGATAGTCGCATGGTAAACAAGCTCTAACCCTTTTAATTAGTAGCTTTTATACTTCAGTAAAACTCCCCGAACTGATTATGACAACTGCACTCATTACCGGAGCATCAGCAGGCATTGGCGCAGCATTTGCCCACGAACTGGCATCACGTGGCACAAATTTGATTTTGGTCGCTCGATCGCAAGACAAGCTGCAAGACTTGGCAAAGCTTTTACAAACTCAGCATCAGATCCAAGCCGATATCATTGCTCAAGACCTGAGCGTACCGAATGCAGCAGAAATGGTATTTGATACAGTTCAGCAACGGGGGCATATCGTCGATCTTTTAATTAACAATGCGGGCGTGGGTGATTATGGAGATTTTGCAGAAAGCGATCGAGCATTTCAACTTCAAATCATTCAACTCAACATTTTGGCACTCGTTGATTTGACGCATCGATTCTTACAGCCGATGAGACAGAGACGCTCAGGCAGTATTATCAATTTAGCTTCAGTTGCAGCATTTCAGTCGATGCCGTACTTTTCAATCTATTCTGCAACAAAGGCTTTTGTGTTGAGCTTTAGTGAAGCAATCTGGGCGGAAAATCGTAGCTACGGAGTGCGGGTTGTTGCCGTTTGCCCAGGACCTGTCGGAAGGCAATTTTTTCAGCAGGCAGGATTTCCAAAGACGTTGGTTGATCTCTCGGCAATAGTAGAAACTCCTGCAAAAGTGGTGGTTCGCGATGCCCTGAATGCGCTTGCTAAAGGCGAATCGATCGTCATTCCAGGAAATCCGACGAATCAAGTGCTAGCAACCCTACCGCGCTTTGTCCCGCGAGATTGGGTTGCGAACTTTTGGCAGCTTATTTTAAGGGTGCAGAAGTCTTAGAGGGTGTTTTGGAAGTATCGTTGATTGCATTCCCCTGCTAGGCTTCATGGAAACGAAGCGATGGACTCTTGCTATTTCAAATATAGATCACACCAACGCACCATCTCCCACAGCACATGTGCGATCGCTTCTTTTGAGCGATACCCGTGATCTTCAAGGGGCAATTGCACCCAACGGACTGTTGCACCTAGTCCCTTTAATGCTTCAAATAGACGCTCTGTCTGAACTGGGTAAGTCCCTGGATTACTATCTTGCTCTCCATGAATTAATAGTAAAGGGGCTTGAATCTGAGAGGCGTAAGTAAAGGGAGCCATCCGTTGATAGGTTTCCGTTGCTTCCCAAAAATTGCGCTGCTCACCCTGAAACCCAAAAGGAGTCAGCGTGCGATTGTAGGCTCCACTTCGCGCAATTCCCATTTTGAATAAGGAGGTATGTGCAAGCAAGTTCGCAGTTGTAAATGCTCCATACGAATGTCCACCAATGCCGATACGATCGCGAATTGCAATTCCCCGATTTACTACATACTCGATCGCCGCTTCTGCTCCTGCAATCAACTGCTCAACATAGGTGTCATTTGGCTCAGCCTCTCCTTCCCCAATGATCGGGAGCTTTGGATCGCTGAGTACCGCGTATCCCTGGGTAAGCAGGAATAACACAGATGCTCGACTCGGACGACTAAAGCTATGGTGTGACGTAGTAATCTGTCCTGCGGTTTCTCGACTTTTAAATTCTGCTGGATAGACCCAAAATACGATCGGTAAGGTTCCATCGCGTTCAGGGTCGTAGCCTGCGGGCAGATAGAGCTTTGCGGACAGAGGAACCCCATCTGCGCGGTGATACTGTACCAGTTCTGTCTGAATCTCTGCGAACTGAGGGGCTGGATCAGGATAATCAGTTAATGAAGTGACTTGTCGATCGTGGTAGAGGAAATAATTTGGTGGTTCAGTTTTTGATTGCCGACGGGTGATAAATGTTTGAGCCTCTGGATCTAGCACTGCCAGGATACGCTCAAAATAGGGATCTTCGCATTGCCAAAGTCGATCGCTTACTCCGGTTGAAAGAGTCATCCGATTCAGAAATGGATAAACTCCCTGAGGCGAAGCTCCTTGACCACTGAGATAGATACTTTGACGATCTGATGTGAACTGTAGAACGGCTCGCCCAAATTTACCCAGCTTCATCAGCGGCGATCCTTCATCCTGATATTTGTCTTCAAAACTACGATCGACGAGCATTTGAGGCGGCTTTGATAGATCTGGAGCAATGCGCCACAGTCGTATCCGTCGAGAATCATAGTCCTGCTCCCATGCTAATGCGACTGCTGCTTCACCCCAGCGAATCTGATGATATCGATACTGCGATCGCCAAATTTCCTGCGGTGCTGCTGTAAAGGGTGCTTCTAAGGTGAACCAAGCATCGCGATGCGGGACATCACAGGTTGGATCTCCTTGATCTAATGCTTCAATCCAAAAGAGTGTTGCAGCGCAATCGCCACGCCAACTCACCTGTCTTCGTCCAGGTCGAACCGCATCAAACTTAATCGATCGTTGATCATCTAGGGGTAAATCTGCGAGTTCTCGAACGATTGTTGCGGTTGCATCCAGGAGTTGAATTTTTCTGGGGAATCTTGATGCTGGAACGTGATAAGAAAAGGGTCGATGTAACGTGGTCAGGAGAATGTATTGCCCATCTGGAGAAGATTTTACTTCATCGATCAAACTCGGAGGCACAAGCAATCTCCGCTCGCCAGTCAGGTAGATTTGCTCTAATGTCGATGTCAAATAGTACTCAAATAGCGCCTCGTCATGAGAATTCGCAAGCAAATTGGTGTAAGTTCGGGTGGGAGTCTTGCGTCCTAAATTTTCTTCGATTCTGGGCGCGGTTGGAACAGTGGGCGGAGTCGGGGGTTCGTCTCGTTCGCTCGGAACTACTTTGCACAGAAACGCTTCATTTGACTGCCATTGATAGGGAATCCCATAAGTTGCGTTCAAAGTTGGGGCGGTCACCTGCCATGGTTTTGCGATCGTTAAGTCTAGCACCCACAATTCCAGCCCATTGGATTGTTTTAGGGTAAATGCAACCTTTTGTCCATCTGGCGACCAGGTGACGTAGTTAATTTGGGCATCTTTGGGTAGCGCTACGGCTTGGCGAGTTCCCGTGTCCAAAGACTTGATCCACATTCTCTGATAAGCATCTTGACGCGCAGGGCGATAGGTTTTTGGGTCGATACGAAATCCTGCGATCGCGATTCCTAGTTCAGCTAATTGAGCGATCGAACATAAGTCAGGGAGTTCTAGTTCTAATAACCACTGTCTTGTTGGAGAGACAAGCACAGTAGGATTGGCGGGCGTGGTAAGAATTTGATGAATTGGTTCGGGTGGAGTTTGCCAAGCGGGAAATTGGGAAGCATCAAGATTCATAAGTTAGAAAAAATCTATTTTTTAACAATTGGCTTGTAAGTTGAGCGAAGTCGAAGCTCACGATCAAGTTTAATGGGATTCGCCCACAGCTATGGAGAACGATTTCTATTGCAATGCTCTAGATTTTATCTTGAGCAGGAGGCGTAATTTTCGTTTTAATCAACCCCTGCTCGATCGCTTTGAGCAATCCAAAATCCTCATTCGGCAAACTGCGATCGCACTGCTTCTCTAAAAATCCAAACGCCGATCGAAACTCCTTGCCATCTGCTGCAATTGGCGCATCCAAATGACATGGAATAATCCGCTCAAAGTCCCAGCTTGCGACTTTATCCGCCCAATCAATCACGCTCTGAGGGTCCCGGTTGAGAATCAACTGCTGCAAAATCGGAGCAACGACTAGCCGATATTTTCGCAATGCCTCAAACGATCGCGACCAGCCTGATTTCCAATGAAATGGATACCAGCCGAAGAAAGCTTTTTTTGAGCGATCAGGAGCTTTGAGAGCGTCTCGAACTGAAGGCGTGAGATCTGCAATATCAAGTCCACTCGGTCGAAAGTAAAACGTAAACAACGCAATGCGCTGCCAACCTTTACGGCGATTTGCTTCAGTATCTTCAATTGGCTCAAAAGCAGACTCACGAGCGTGAAAGAGCAATGGATAAGGATCGAGTTGGATAATTTCTGGCGCAACCTCTGGCACTGAGACAACCGAATCAGTGACAAGCAACGTTCGAGAGCGTTTATCAAACAGTGCAATCTCTCCAAATGGACCTAATCCCAATTCAATCGCACCCAGCTTTGCATACTCAAACTGATTACTGAACGGAACAGATTGTTCATCAATTAAATAAGTTCGATGTTTCGGAAACCCCAACCAGGACAGAGGTAGATTTACCGGAAAGCTCCACTGACCCGAAGGAATATAAATTCGAGCTTTGGAAAATTTTCGGGCAAACGGCGGTACACAGACTTTATGCTCTAATCCAGAGATTGTCGGCAAAATAATATACTTCACATCGCCATGAACCTTGACGAGATCGTTGAGTAACCTCAAACATTCGCGAGTGAGCGCAACAGGAGCATAGACTAACAATCCACCCTCATCAAGCTTGATCACGGTCATCCGAATCGGTGTGACCACATAAAAGATGCCTTGCAGTTGGTCAAATGTCCAAACGGCATCTTTTACGACTTCAGTTCTAATCGTTCGTCGTTGACGATAGGGGTAAATCGGCACCATGAACCAATAAAACCACGATCGTTCTCGCGCATCTGTTGAGATGTCTTGCACCGATGAAATGTCTTGCACCGAATCGAATCCTTGCTCAAATCCTTCTTTATCTTAGAACGAGGGGCTATATCGAATCGAGAAATAAATGCCATTCTCTTGCAACGTCCGTCTCTCATTCTTGATCGACACCAGCGGAAAACCAAAGTCGATCCGGGCTGAAAAATTCTCTCCTTGCCGCCACAATAGCCCGAGTCCTGCACCCAGCAGCGTATTCGTCTCAGGATTCTCTCCACTGCGATTCCAGCCTGTTCCCAGGTCAAGAAATGGCGTGAGTTGAACCAGTCCCCCTCTCGGTCGAAAAATCGGTAATCGCAATTCTGTCGAAAATAAGAACCCATTATCGGTTAGCAGTGCATCCTGCCGATATCCCCGAACTGTTTCTTGTCCGCCTAGTCCAATTTGCTCTAAGGGAACTAAGGTGCGATCGGCAAGCTGTAAATCGCCTCGCACAAGTAACAACGAATCTCTTGCTAACAGTCTCGTCCATTGAGCTTGCCCACGCCATGCAAAAAATCGACTATCAGGAGATTGATCATTGATCGTTGAATTGAATAAATCTAAGCCCAAGCTAAACTGCGATCGCGCAGCAAACACCTGGCGATCGCTTCTCTGCACATATTCTTGAAAAAATCGCAATGCTGAAATCCGAGTTCGTCCCTGCTCATCTGCTCCCGGTGATAGTCGAAAGGGACCAATATCATCAATTCCTAGCTCTGTGGCACTCTCTTGGCGTGAGAAGGTCAGACCCATTGTAAATTCATCGGTTGGACGTTGAAGAATCGGCTGTCTCAGCGTCAGTTCGTAATAGCGCGATCGCGCTTTGATATCTAACACATCGAAGGGTTCTTCAATCACTCGGCTGCGAGTACTGCCATAGGCGAGTCGAAGGGTTCCATTGCGAGGATTGAGCGGCACGGTATAGCTCAAATCAATGCCATTCCCACCATTTGTATTGGTATAGCTCGCTCGGATACCATCACCTAAGCCGAGTAGATTTGCTTGTGAGAGTTCAAGCTGTCGGCGAAACGATCCGACACTCGGAGATCGAGCATTATCGAGTGAAGGCGTGATGGCAAATGTCTTAGCTTCTGCAATCGTGATTTGTAAGACGCTTGTTCCCTGGCGCGTTCCAGCTTGCAGGTCAGCAGAAATCGACGCAATTAAAGGGTCAAGCTGTAACAGTCTTAAGCCTTCTAGTAATCGATTTACATTCAAAGGCTTTTGAGCAGAGAGACCAATTCGACTGCGAATATAGGCAGGATTGAGACGACGACTGCCAATGACATTAATTTGCTCGATCGAACCTTCGATAATTTGGATTTTAACCGTGCCACTCGTTAGAACTTGAGGCGGTAGAACTGCGGCAGACGTAACATAGCCTTTCTTAACATAGAGATCTGTAATCTCCGATCGCAATTGCAGCAATTCTGCAAATGAGACATTCCGAATATATTTTTTAGTAATTTCTGCAAAGTCTTCTGGGCGAAATATCGTACTTCCGACGACCTCAATTTTCTGAATCTGAATCGTTTCAGGTGCGTTGCCAGAGGGGTCAGGGGGGGAAGGGGGCGTGATCCCCGGCAGCAGTTGATCGGGTGGGGGAAGCGGCGTGGGAGTCTGTTCGGTGGGAGTCGGTTGCGGGGGTTGCGGACGAGGTAAATCCTGCGGCGGGATCGGGACGATGCGTTGAGCCAAAACGGGGAAGGGAAGCGCGATCGTAAAACAGATGGTTAGAAGAAATTGAATGTGGGATTGAAAAGTCATTTTGTAGAAAAGGAGAATTATTGCCCATGTATAGTTAAATCACAGTTGGGGCGAGTAGTGGACGCAATTTCTGGGTAAGTTGACAATTCTACGGGTCACGAGTCAAACCAGAATGCGAATTTCAAGGTAATCTTGAAATCTGTCTAAATGGAACGCTGTTTCTAGTTTTTGATCCTCACTCCCATGCACAATTTTCTCCCCATCGCCTATTTCAAAAATCAATTTCTCCCGTTCGAGAATGCTAATTTGTCGATCGCAACTCATGCGCTGCATTACGGAACGGGTGCGTTTGGTGGATTACGGGGGATTCCGAATCCAGAAAACCCGGATCAAGTGCTGCTATTTCGCCTCGATCGTCATTGTCAACGGTTGAGCAGTAGTGCGCGGCTACTAAATTTCGAGTTGGCGGCAGATCAGATTCTCAGCGTGATCACAGATTTTGTGAAGAAGAATCAGCCGAAAACGTCGTTTTATATTCGTCCGTTTGTCTATACATCGGATTTAGGAATTGCGCCACGGTTACACAATATTGAGCATGATTTCTTTGTGTATGGGCTGGAGTTGGGGGATTATTTGTCGCCAGATGGGGTAAGTTGCCGGATTAGTTCCTGGTATCGGCAGGAGGATCGCAGTCTGCCCTTGAGAGGCAAGATTAGCGGTGCGTATATCACGTCGTCTCTAGCGAAAACAGAAGCCGTGATGAGCGGATTTGATGAGGCAATTTTGCTGAATTCGCAAGGTAAAGTCAGCGAAGCTTCGGGGATGAATATTTTCTTGGTGCGAAATGGGGAGTTAATCACACCGGGGTATGACCAGGATATTTTGGAAGGGATCACACGGGATAGTGTGTTGACGATCGCTCGGGATTTAGGCGTTAAAACGATCGAGCGTCCGGTCGATAAGTCGGAGTTGTTTATCGCCGATGAGGTGTTTCTAAGCGGAACAGCAGCGAAGGTGACTCCTGTGAAGAAGATTGAGACGTTTGAGTTTAGCAAGAATCGTCCGGTTACCGATCGCTTACGCGAAGCGATCACAGCAGTGACGGAAAATCGGAATGAGAAATATCGCGATTGGGTGAATGTAATTGATATCTAGATTTTTGCTGAGCGTCATCCTAAGGATTGCAAATTAAATAAGCCCGCCGAATGGAATTCGGTGGGCAAAAGGAGTTAGTTAATCCACAATCCTAAGTGAGATGTGAGTCGCAAGATTAACCGTTCCCCTGATGGGGGACAAGATTCTTCGCCACAAGAGTTGCAGCATTCCCGAATCTTACAACTTAAAAAAAAGCCCGTGACGAGGATTGAACTCGTGACCTCACCCTTACCAAGGGTGTGCTCTACCACTGAGCCACACGGGCAAACTGTGAATGGGCCGAGCTGGATTTGAACCAGCGTAGGCGTAGCCAGCGGATTTACAGTCCGCCCCCATTAACCACTCGGGCATCGACCCTTGTCATTCACAGGTAATTATCGTAGCACAAGATCACGCATCATATTCACATAAAAAATTAGTTTTTCTGATGCGCGACGATTGCCGGAATTAAAAACTGGGTCAAGGTATGGGCATCTACGCCCAGTTCGCTTCGGGTTTGAGCGGCAAGAATCCCGGCTTGAGCGTGCCACCAGGCTGCGGTTTGGGTGATCTCTAGGAGTGCGGTAGGGTTTTGAGCGAGCAATCCTCCGAGTAATCCAGTCAGGACATCTCCGCTTCCGCCTCGTGCGAGGGCAGGAGTGCTTTCTGGATTGATGCTGATTTGTCCTTGAGCGTCGGCGATCGCGATTCTTGCACCTTTCAATAACACGATCGCTCCGGTTGCTGCTGCTGCTGCTCGAACTGCGGAGGCTCGACATTCTAAATTTGTATCAGGAAATAATCGCTTGAATTCTCCTAAATGTGGAGTCAAAATCGTCGGAGCTTGGCGGTTTTTTAGGGTTTCTGCTCCCAGTTTGGCTAAAGCATTCAGTCCGTCCGCATCGAGAACTAAAGGACGATCGCACTCTAAAACTTGCTGCACAATGTCTGCTGCATCTAAGGTTAGCCCAGGGCCGCAGGCGATCGCATCAAACGCACTGAAATCGCAATTCAAACTTGCGATCGCGCCCGATGCGGTTTCGGGACAGCCAAGAATTAAAGCTTCTGGCAAATGAGAAGACAGCATCGGTTTCAAAGAATTCGGAGCCGCGATCGACAACATGCCAACCCCGCTCGATCGTCCTCCGAGTCCGGTCAGTAATGCTCCGCCTGCATAGCGATTTGAGCCGCAAATCAGTAGGAGATGCCCCATCTTGTATTTATGAGTCGAGGCGGGACGATTGAGGGGCAAAGCAGACATTGCCCAGGCTGAAGTCACCCGCTGCAACTGAGGAGTTTCGCCGAGGATTGCAGTAATGTCAGTTAATGGAATATCAAAATCAATCAGTTCAGCTTTCCCGACAAATTCCAAGGCAGATTCTTGCAGTAAGCCGAGTTTCCATAATCCTAAACAAAGCGTGTGAGTCGCTCGAATTGCAGTTCCTAGCGATCGACCTGTATCGGTATGCAATCCAGACGGAAGATCAATGCTAATTATTGGAATCTGCCATTCATTAACCTGATGAATGAGAGAAAGAATCGGATCTTCAAGCGATCGCGTTAGTCCAAACCCAAACAATCCGTCAAGGATCAGATCGCACGATCGTAGATCTTCAATTTCGTACAGAATTCCTAATGACTTCGCATACTGAAGATGTGCCTCAGTCAGTTCCTTAAAGCGAGAGAACGGACTGTAGACTCGAACTTCATAGCCGCGAAAATGAAGCTCACGCGCGACCACTAAAGCATCTCCGCCGTTGTGACCTGAGCCAACTAGAACCCCGACCCTGCACCGGGGATACAAATCAGCAATACGATCGCTTAATTTTCCTGCTACTTTTTCCATGAGTGCCGCAACGGGCATTCCAGCTTCAAAAATGCGATGTTCAATCGATCTCATTTGATCCGCTGTCACAAGAATCCGAGAGAGGCGTTCTGATCTAGAAGTCACGATCGCACAATGCCAACAACAGCACTCTCAGGCTATCAAGAACTCTTGCGAGGTTCCATTAACCGCAGATACATGAACGTCGCAAAAAAGAAGAACGGCACGAAAAACCACTCCGGCGAATTGCGATACACCCAGACCATGAGTATGAGCCAGCAAACTAGACTCACAACAGCGAGAAGATCACGCATAGAATACCTCAGTGATTTCCAGGGAGATGTTACCTATCTTCAGCAGTCTCTCCGAAATTTCAGGCAAACGAACACAAAAAATCTATTAAGATTTAATAAAGATTGCCACAGATTTACTGAGACCATCGTCTGCACCAGCCTATCTGAACACTACTTAACTCCGAAAAAACGCGCATCCTACATTAGAAAGATTCTGTAGGTACGGACTCCCCCAAATCACATGTGACTCTAAAGCAGAATCGCTTCGCTACAATAAACGAAACCGATCCCTGCTTTGAGGCTTGCTTGATGCAATCACCCACCCTTCTAATTTCTAAAGAGCTACCCAGCTTGACTTATACCTATACTCCCGATCGCTTTGATGAGACTTGGGAGGCTCCTTTATCGATTTTGCTCGGACTTGGACGGGCAGCCGGAGCAGATTTTATTGAGTTTTTCTTAGAGCGCGTTAACTACATTAGCTGCATGGCAGAAGATGACTCGATTACCAGCATTGCGCCTCGATTGGCGACGGGTGCAGGAGTCCGAGTTTTTCGGGGTAAAGCAGACTGCTACGTTTCGACGAATGATTTGTCATTCAATGGGCTGAAAGCGGCATTGGAAAAAGGTTTGTCGATTATGGGTTTGCATTTGCCCGCCCCTCATTCGTTTATTCCAGAGATTCACTTGGAAATCCTGCGCGATTACGCAACCAAGAAGGGCAAAGAAGCTTGGTTGGGTCAGTCGAGTTCGATGCGGGAAATGGGCGATGTGCTGCTCTCGGCAAATGGCTCACTGGCACAGAAGGCAAATCATGTCCAGTCGCGACGAGCCGTGTATTTCCGCGATTGGCAAGAGGTTTTAGTTGCCGCAAGTGACGGAACCTTTGCGCGAGATATTCGCTTGACGCAATCAGTTGGATATAGCTTGCTCTGTGCCGATGGGACGAATCGATCGTCGATTAGTAAGCGCGTGGGCGGTACGAGTGAACCAGATTTTCTCAGAACCTGGAATTACGCGCATGATGCGGAAGAGGTGGCTGAGTCGGCAGCAAAAATGCTCTATGCCGATTATGTCGAGTCCGGAACTTACCCGGTTGTGATGGCAAATGAGTTTGGAGGGGTGATCTTTCACGAAGCTTGTGGTCACCTGCTCGAAACCACGCAGATTGAGCGTAAGACGACTCCTTTCGCGGAGAAGAAGGGCGAGAAGATTGCTCACGAAAATCTCACCGCTTGGGATGAAGGTATTACGTCTGATGCGTTTGGCACGATCGATATGGATGACGAGGGAATGCCTGCTCAACGGACGTTACTCATTGAGAATGGCATTTTGAAAAATTTCATCTCCGATCGCGCGGGCTTTATGCGAACGGGACATCCGAGAACGGGCAGTGGTCGTCGTCAAGGGTATACCTTTGCAGCAGCGAGTCGGATGCGGAATACTTACATTGCTCCAGGTCAGTATGAGATTGATGACTTATTTGCGTCGATCGACAAAGGGATTTACTGCAAGAAAATGGGTGGCGGCAGTGTTGGCGCGACAGGACAGTTTAACTTTGCAGTCGATGAGGCATACCTGATTGAAAACGGGAAAGTTACTAAGCCACTCAAAGGAGCAACTTTGATTGGGGAAGCAACTGAGATTATGGATAAGATTTCGATGTGTTCTAAGGATCTAGGACTAGCGGCAGGATTCTGTGGGTCGGTCAGTGGCAGTGTTTATGTCACGGTTGGACAACCGCATTTGAAGGTGGATTCGATCACGGTGGGGGGTCGTTAAACCGTTAAACCAATGTAGAGACGCGATTCATCGTGTCTCTACAACTTGAATCACGCGATTCATGCGAATTTTGAATTCAAATGAAATATCTTGGAGCATAGTAGACATGGCAAAAGTTCAAGAAATTGCAGCAGCAGCACAAGAAGCTGCAACAAAGCTTGGGATTGAGAAATTTGATATTTTTGGCAGCGCGATCGACGAAACAAGTGTACAAGTCGATCGCGGCGAACCGCAGCAAATGAAAGCTTCTCAGCGATCAGGTGTAACGGTTCGGGTCTGGAATGAAGACAATACAGTGGGAGTTACATCAACGACTGATGTTGATCCGATTGGGCTAGAACTTGCACTGAAAACGGCGAAAGAAGCCAGTTACTTTGGCGTGAAAGACAATGCGCCAGATTTTAGCCCAGAAGCAACGTCCCCAATCGCGCCAGTAAAACATGAACATCTTCCTCAAGCAGCGGTTTCGCAGCTATTGGAAACTTTGATTCAAGCAGAAAAGGAACTGCTAGCCGCACATCCGGCGATCGCGGGAGTTCCTTACAATGGATTGGCGCAGCGAGATATCGATCGCTTCTATCTCAATAGTCAGGGTGCCTTACGACATGAAGCCCATTCCTATGCTTCGGTTTACTTGTATACCAAGACAGAAGAAGAAGGGAGAAAACCTCGCAGTGCAGGGGCATTTCGGGTCAGCCCTGGGGTTGAAAAGCTCGATGTTCAGGGTTGCTTAAAAGAAGCAGCAGAGAAGACCATCAGCCACTTGAACTATGACAAAGTAAAAACTGGCAAGTATCGAGTTGTATTTTCGCCCGAAGCAATTCTTGGCTTGATCGGTGCATTTTCTAATCTGTTCAATGCTCAGAGCATTTTAGATAAGCAAAGCCTCTCAACGGAGGACTCTTTGGGCAGTACGATCGCTGCTCCGCTCTTATGTCTAGACGACAATGTGCTGCATCCAGATAATATTGGAGCCGAGGCATTTGATGGCGAGGGCACTCCCACTCGACCGATTTCATTGATCAAAAATGGCGTTTTGTCTAACTTTTTGCATAGTTCTGGAACCGCAAAACGCATGAATGCTCAGCCAACAGGACACGCCAATATGGGTGCTAAAGTTACAGTTAGCCCTCACTTTTTTCATGTGTATGCTGGGGAAACTGCGACACAGGAATACAGTTTAGACAATGCGGACAATGTGATTTTGATTGATGATCTAAGTGCGCTTCATGCGGGCGTGCAAGCGCTACAAGGCTCATTCTCGCTGCCTTTCGACGGATGGCTGATTCAGAATGGCAAGCGCACGAGTGTCGAATCTGCAACGGTTGCAGGGGACATTCGTGAGGTGCTGAAATCAATTATCTATGTGGAGAAAGATGCGGAATTTACGGGATCAGGGGTTGCACCTAGAGTTTGGGTGGACGAACTTTCGATTACTGGAGAATAAATTGTAGAAGTTCAGCCTAAAGTAGGGGACTGCTTTGTCTAATCTTGAGTATCCTGAACCCAGTTGATTCGAGGTTTTCATGAGTAAGGTTGCATCTGAGCCGCCGACCCCCTGGAATATTTCTGATTTTGTTGGGCTTCTACTTCTCCCGATCGCGATTCTAGTTGTTCTGATTGATGCGATCGTGTTGCGGGGCGCAGTCTATAGCAAAGAGGCAGCTTGTCCTGATTCGTATCGCAAGCTTTAACACTGAGGAATAAAAAGAGCCAGCATTAAGTTGCTGGCTCTTTTAATCTTTCAGGGCAAACTGCTTGAACATCATCTAGGATTCTCGTGCGGCTTCAAACCAATGCAGGTTCAGGTAAAGCCCCTTGCATCCGACTGAGCCAATCAATCAAATTGGTTAACTGTTGATCCGCACTCAATGCGCCTAAACCTCGTACTGTAACTTTTCCAGGCGTGAAGACAAAGCGCGATCGCAGATGATCGGGTAAGTTCTCTTTGAGTAAGTTCCAAGCAGGTTCCTCCATAGGAGTTTCCAAATTGATATGCTGCTTGCCTTCGGGTTTGATCCGAGAGAATCCTAGCTTCTTCGCAATCTGTTTGAGTTCCATGACTCGGAGTAACTGCTGAGCCGCAAGCGGAATCTGCCCATACAAATCAATCCAATCGGCTGAAACCTGTAGCAATTCAGCTTTTGATTGAGCCGAAGCAACGGCGCGATACGCGGACATCTTCTGATCGAGATCTGGAATGTAATCGGCTGGAATAAAGGCAGTGAGACTGAGATCAATCTGCGTATCATCGACTTGTGGGATTTCTTGACCGCGAATCTCTTGAATCGCTTCTTGCAGCATTTCCATGTAAAGATCAAACCCGATCGCATCCATTTGTCCCGATTGTTCCGCGCCTAGTAGATTTCCAACGCCGCGAATTTCCATATCTCGAACCGCTAATTGATAGCCTGATCCAAGCTGCGTGAATTCTTGCAATGCGCGAAGTCTTTGTCTCGCGTTATCCGAGAGTTGATGTTGCTTTGGATAAAATAGCCAAGCATGAGCTTGAATGCCTGCTCGTCCGACTCGACCTCTTAGCTGATAAAGCTGAGACAAGCCAAACTTCTGAGCATCTTCGATCAAAATCGTATTGACTCTGGGAATGTCCAACCCGGATTCGATAATTGTTGTACAAAGCAAGACATCCGCTTCGCCTGCCCCAAAAGTGAGCATGACCGATTCGAGTTCAGCTTCGGGCATTTGACCATGCGCGATCGCAATTCTCACCCCCGGAATCATTTCTCGAATTCGCGCCGAAATCTCTTCAATCCCTTCGACACGCGGAACGACATAGAAGATCTGTCCACCGCGATCGAGTTCTTGCCGAATGGCCGATCGCACCATTTCTCCATCGTAAGGTGAGAGATGGGTCTTAATCGGACGACGAGAAGGCGGTGGAGTGGTAATTAAACTCATCTCTCGCACGCCTGAAAGTGCCATATACAAAGTTCTTGGAATCGGAGTTGCACTGAGAGTAAGCACATCGACTTGCGTTTTCAGCGATTTGATCTTCTCTTTTTGATTGACTCCGAATCGTTGTTCTTCATCGACGACGAGTAAGCCCAAATCTTTAAAAGCAACCCCTTTCCCAAGAAGCTGATGCGTCCCGACGACGATATCTAATTCGCCTGTGATCATTCGACGCTGGATGTCTTTGCGCTCTTCAGCCGAGCGGAATCGATTGAGCAATCCTACTTGAATCGGGTAGGGTGCAAATCGTTCTTTAATCGTGTGATAGTGCTGCTGAGTCAAAATCGTCGTCGGGGCGAGTAAGGCGACTTGCTTGCCTGCGGTGACTGCTTTGAAAATTGCTCGAATCGCAACTTCGGTTTTCCCGAAGCCGACATCTCCGCAAACTAGGCGATCCATAGGTCGATCGCTTTCCATATCGAGCTTCACATCTTGGACTGCTTTCAATTGATCCGGAGTCGGCTGATAGGGGAAAGAATCCTCCATTTCTTGCTGCCAGGGCATATCGATCGGATAAGTAAATCCCTGCTGCTGTGCCCGTTGTGCATAGAGTTGAAGGAGATCGACGGCAACTTTCTTGACCGCTTTGCGGACTTTACTTTTCGTCTTCTCCCAAGCTTTACTCGACATCTTGTTTAGCTCAGGCTTTGCATCGCCCACGCCTCGAAATCGAGACAATGCACCAAGCTGATCTGCTGCCACTCTCAGCAAGCCATCTGCATACTTTAGAACGAGATATTCGCGGGTTTCATTGTTGATCGTTAGGCTTTCGAGCTTGATAAATTGTCCGATTCCATGACTCTTGTGAACGACAAAATCACCTTGCTCTAGCTTGTTTGGATCAACTTGCTTCGATGCTGCTCGACGACGCTTGCGAACATAAGTTGGCGTGGCTAAGGTCTGCTGTCCGAAGAATTCTTTGTCTGTAACAACAACTAAGCGAAATGTCGGTAAGATAAATCCCTCTAATTCTGCTAAACCAGAGTATTTAACTGCTACAGGAACATGTTGAGTTTGTAGTTTGTCGATCGCTAAATAGTCTTTCGGATTCGGAACAAACTGCGCCGGACAGTCATGCTCTTGTAGTAAAGCCACCGATCGAGAAGGCTGTGCTGAGACGAGCCAAATTGCAAAATTGCGATCGCGTTCTCCTCGCAAGGTTTCTGCTAATCGCGCAAACTGATGTGGAATCGCTGGAACCGGACGACCCGAAAGATTTAGACCCCGATTCACTTCTGCTAATTCGCTGAGATTTATGCGATCGAACTTTGCTAATTCAATCAACGAATCCTCGAACGATCGATGAATTTTCGGTAAGGCTGGTTTTACTTCTTGCCATTGTTCTTCAACATGTTCTAGCCAGCGATCACTATGGGCTTGAGTCATATCTGGCTCATCGAGCGCAACCAGCGTATTGTTAGGTAAATAATCGAGTAATGATGCTGGACGAGCAAAAGCTAAGCCCAAAAATCGGCGCATTCCCTCAATTGGAGTGCCCTCGACGAATCGTTCTTGATCTTCAGGCGAAAGATACTCTAGACCTTTCTCACCGAGTGCAGATTGAATAATTGGGCTAAAACTGGTGGGCGTAAATGTTACCTGAGTGACGCGATCGAGCGATCGCTGATTGGACGGATCAAACTCGCGAATTTGATCCAACTCGTCTCCAAATAATTCCAACCGCACAGGCAATTCCGCTGCTACGGGAAACACATCAATAATGTCCCCTCTTCGACTCCATTGCCCCTCGGTTTCGACCAGATTTGATCGCTCATATCCCAACTTTGCTAATGTGTCGCTTAGCTGCCCCAAATTTAGACTACTGCCCTTCTCCAATGTGAGAAAATACTGTGAAAATGCTTCGGGGGGCGGTAAATGTGGTTGTAGGGCGCGTTCAGTTGCCACGATCGCGATCTTATCGCCTGCTCTTACCAAATCGGCTAACGTCTGCAACTGTCCCCAAGTCATCTCTGCTTCAGGATCAAACGGTTCGTAAGGAGAAGATTCTGACGTGGGATAGAAATGCACGGTATTCCAGCCCATTGCATCCATTTGGACACTCCACCGACCCGCTTCTTCCAAAGTCGAAGTTACCACCAAAAGTGTACGATCGCTTGCCTGCGCCAGAGTCGAAGCGACGATGCCTTTCGCTAAGCGAGACAGCCCACTTAAATTCAGCGTCGAATTTTGCTTCAGTTTGCTGAGCAGTTCGGCGGTCAGCGGCACTCGACTGAGTGCGCGAGTAATCGAAGAAAAAGCCATGTCGGACAGGGGGAGATCTGAAATGAGTCTTTACATTCTATCGAATCCAGTTTCTGCTGAGCGAGTGAAGATTCCCAATTCACCATTCAGGGATACACTAATACGGTCGGATTACGCTTACTCTAAACTCCCCGATGAATTCGTTCACTTCAGACCTGTTGATTATTTTGTTACTGACCTTGGCAAATGGACTGTTTGTGATGTCCGAGTTAGCGATCGTCTCTGCCCGTAAGGTTCGGCTTCAGCAAAGTGCCAACCAAGGGGATACCAAAGCTAGGGCAGCATTGCGACTAGCAGAGGAACCGAATAACTTTTTGGCGATCGTCCAGGTTGGGATCACGCTGATTGGGATCGCTTCAGGTGCATTTGGGGAACAAGCACTGACCAAGCAATTAGAGCCGTTTTTTCGATCGATCCCTTTCTTGAGTATTTATAGTCAGCCTCTTTCCTTCGGACTTGCAATTTTGAGCTTGACTTATCTGACGCTGATCGTGGGCGAATTGGTTCCGAAACGAGTCGCGCTCAATTCACCTGAACAGATTGCATCTTGGGCAGCATTGCCGATGAGTCTGATGGCAAAAGCGGCGGCTCCGATCGTGTATCTCCTCAGCGCTTCTACCAATTTGGCGGTCAGGTTTTTAGGGATTCGCCCATCGGATGATCCGCCTGTGACCGAAGAAGAGATTCGCGTCATGATCGAGCAGGGCACGGAAGCCGGGATGTTTGAGCAGGCGGAAGAGGACATCATGAAGCGGGTGTTTCGACTCGGCGATCGACGGGTCAGTTCGCTGATGACTCCTCGTTTAGAAATTACCTGGATCGATCTAGAAGACTCTGAAGATGAAATCCGTCGTCAGATGATGGAAAGTTCTCATGCGAGATTTCCGGTCTGTCAGGGCGGACTCGATAACCTTCTAGGGATTGTCCAGACCTATGATTTGCTGATCAAAACGATGTATGGTCAACCGCTCGATTTTCGCGAGTCGCTTCAAGCTCCAGTCTTTGTGCCAGAAAGTACTCGTGCGTTGAAAGTTTTGGAATTGTTTAAGCAGACTGGAACTCAGATCGCGTTTGTTGTCGATGAGTATGGAGTGATTCAGGGGCTTGTGACCTTGACGGATGTATTGCAAGCGATCGTGGGAGATATTCCGACAGTTGAGGAGTTAGCAGAACCGCAAGCGATTCAACGCGATGATGGCTCCTGGCTCCTAGATGGAATGTTGCCGATTTACCAGTTCAAAGAGATCCTCAGCATTGAAGATCAAGAACTTCCAGGGGAACAGCGTGGGAGCTATCAGACTTTAGGCGGATTTGTAGTGATGTATTTAGGACGCATTCCGACCGCAGCGGATCATTTTGAGTGGGATACCCTGCGATTTGAAGTGATGGATATGGATGGGAATCGTGTGGATAAGGTGCTAGTAGGTGAGGCGAATTTAACATCACCGAAGTCAGCAGAGTCTACTGATAGATAGCGCATCTCAGAGCTAACTTCGTTTCTAGCGTTGATGTCTACTTGCGCATCTCGTGGGCACACCATCGCCACAGGTTCAGGTGGAACAAGCTCAAAACAAACTCAACATAGAGTGCTGCGATGAGTCTCAGTCTTACAGTGCAAATTTCAGTATTGTTGATTGAGCCGCCGATTTTTACAAATTTAGATGAGAATAGATTTTAGATGCCGTTGGTCTAATTTGCTTTGAGTCAAGCCTCTTCTAAATCCCGTCCAAATCCTCAAGACACCCACCTCAACCGAGCGCGGGCGAGTTTGCGTCAGGCGCTGACAAATTATTCACAGTTTCTACGATCGACTAAAAATCCGACGCTACAAACGGCTTTGAAATCCGAATTGGAGACGATTTCGACGAATTTGAGTAAGCTCGATCGCTTTGTGCTGAGAATTGCAGTGTTTGGATTGGTCAGTCGAGGAAAATCGGCGATTCTCAATGCGTTGATTGGGGAGAAGATGTTTGAAACGGGTCCGTTAAATGGGGTGACTCAGCAACCGAAATTAGTCACATGGTCGCCGAGTGGAGGGTTTGTTGCGGAAGATCAAGCGATCGTGCCGGAGTCTTCGAGCAAGATTCAGATTGAATTGATCGATACGCCGGGGTTGGATGAGATTGATGGACAGGCGCGGGCGGACATGGCGCAGGATGTTGCAAGGCAAGCAGATTTGATTTTGTTCGTGATTTCTGGGGATATCACACGGACGGAATATAAGGCGCTTTGTGATCTGCGACAGGCACAAAAGCCATTGATTTTAGTATTCAACAAAATTGATCTTTATCCAGACCAATCGCGTGAAGATATCTATCGCAATTTGCAAAATTTGGGGATTCGCAGCGGGAATGGCGATCGCTTAGAGCAACTGCTGACTTCTGAGGAAATTGTCATGGTCGCAGCCGAACCTGCACCGTTACGGATGCGGGTGGAATATCCAGACGGAAAGGTGAGTGATGAGTGGGAATCTCTACCGCCGCAGATTCAAGAATTGAAGGCAAAGATTTTAACAATTTTGAATCGGGAAGGTCGATCGCTGTTGGCTTTGAATGCTCTGACTCAGGCAAGAACGGCTGAAACTGAGATTGCCACAAAAGTCATGGAGTTGCGAGAAATTGAAGCGGAGGCTTTGATCTGGAAGTTTACGCGCTACAAGGCGATCGCGATCGCTTTAAACCCGATCGCGTTTCTCGATTTGATTGGGGGTGCAGTGTCGGATTTGGCGATGATTCAGGCTTTGGCGACTTTGTATGGATTACCGATGACGCGGTATGAGGCAGGCAAGCTGTTGAGTACGATTTTGATGAGTTCGGGGAGTTTGCTACTCGGTGAGATTGGCAGTGGGGTTGTGTTGGGAATGGGGAAAAGTGCGGCAGCTTTGGCGACTGGAGTAGATGGGAGTGCGGGATTGTCGGCTTTGGCAGGAACCGCGATCGTACAGGCGGGCATTGCGGGATATGGTTCGTATTCGGTGGGACGGGCAGCACAGGTGTATTTGGAAAATGGCTGCACTTGGGGATCGCAAGGGGCGAATACGGTGATTCATGAGATTTTGAATCAGGTGGATGCGAAGACGATTATTTATCGATTGCGGCAGGAGTTGCTTTAGCGGGTTGGCTGCAATTCTGTGGATTGATCAACATTGCTAAAGCAGCATGATCTCAGAATCTGCTTTTGTGAAACTTTGAAATCTATAGCAATCTAGAGTCTTGCTCCCCCAAACTGGAGGGCTAGGAAGCACGATTCGTTCTGCAATTCACGACTGATCTAAGATTGCTATACAAACACTCATGCAATTTAAGGATTGCATTAGCGCGAATGGATCAGATCGTATTAATCGTTACCAGTCTTCTCGCATTCTATCTCGCATGGAATCTAGGTGCGAATGATGTTGCAAACTCAATGGGAACCTCTGTCGGCTCCAAAGCAGTAACCCTCAAGCAAGCCTTACTTATTGCAGGAATCCTAGAATTTACAGGTGCAGTTCTCTTTGGTCAAAGCGTCTCTGAAAAGCTCGTCACAGGCATCATCAACCCCGCCCAATTCGCCCCGCAAGTTCTCCTGATTGGAATGATTTCGGTCTTAGCCGCCGCAGGAATCTGGCTCAATATTGCAACCCTGTTTGGCTTTCCCGTATCGTCCTCTCATGCAACCGTCGGCGCGATCGCAGGAGTCGGCTACCTCGCATTCGGAAAAACTGCGGTCAACTGGAGCGCGATCGGGCTAATCTCAATCACTTGGGTCATCACCCCGTTTGTTAGTGGAATTATTGCAGCAAATTTCTATTGCTTTATCAAACGCTGGATTCTCGATCGACCGCATCAATTGCAAGAATGGATTCCCTGGCTCAGTGCTTTGTTGATTAGCATTTTTGGTGTGATTGTCTTTCCAACGATCGCGAAACCGATTCAAACGCTGATCCATTTGCCCATTGCCTCAATCTCGCTTCTATTAGGCGCAATTGGAATCGGAACATTATCAGTTTATGGATTACGAAACTTACAAACCGTAGAATTGACCATCGCAAAATATCAAGTTGTCAGTGCCTGCTTTGTCGCCTTTGCTCATGGCTCGAATGATGTTGGAAATGCGATCGCACCCTTTGCCGCGATCGTCTACATTCTGCAAACCGGAAACTTGCCGCAAGAAGAATTCAAGATTCCAGTCTGGACTTTGATCCTGGGCGGAATCGGCATCGTCGCAGGTTTAGCAGTTTTAGGAAAGAAAGTGATTTCAACGATCGGAGAAGGCATTATCTCCTTACAGCCAAGTGGAGGACTGTGCGCCGAACTCGCGACCGCTACGACAATTCTGATCGCCTCTCGCATGGGCTTACCCGTTTCGACTTCTCATGCCCTAGTCGGGGGTGTCGTCGGCGTAGGATTCATTCAAGGCACGAAAGGAATTCAGTTTCAAACGATTCGCTCGATCGGTCTAACCTGGCTCGTGACCCTGCCCATTTCTGCCCTGCTCAGCAGCGTTCTTTTTCTAATTCTCCGTACAGTTTTTATCTGACTTGAGGCAATGGAGTTTATCAAGACTTCACGGGGAACAATAGGGTGTGAAGTTTCCTACAGCCGAAAGTCAAGGGTGAAGACCGATGAAGCAAGACCAGTCTTGGGACGATTTGCACCTCCCGAATCAAAATGAAGAAAGTTCTGCTTCATCAGGGTTTAGCACCGACGGGCAGGAAATTATTGAACTGCGAAAGACGAATGAACGACTGAAACAAGAAGTCGAAGATCTTCGCGCTCAGTCTCAACTCTTTCTCAACTCCCAAAAGCCCAAAATGTCGAAGATGAAGCTGGGGCTTTGGCTGGTTCTGCTTTCGACCTTTGCATTGTCGATTCATAATGTGATGGTGCGCATCACGATCGGCAATCCGATCAAACTTTTTGGGTTGTTCACAACAGGCGGTTTTATTCAACCCACGATCGGGAATTCGTTACTGATTCTCTGGATGCGGATGTTGGTCGTTGTGCCTTTGATGATTGGGATTGCAGGATTTTTGTATCCTCGCGTGTGGCAAGACCTTCAGAAATTATTGCTCAAGCGCGATCGTCGGGCACTGTGGCACATTCTGGGCAGTGGTGGCTTTCTGTTTTTGTCACAAGTTCTGATTTATATCGCGATCGCTCGAATTGGTCCAGGCGCTGCGGTGACGATTTTATTTATGTATCCCTTGCTGACGGTTCCGTTAGCATGGTGGTTATTTAACGATCGACCGACTCGCTTACGAGTGGTTGTGATGGCGCTGATTCTACTGGGTGTGATCTTGACGGCTGTGCCGGGACTAATCGGTGCAAAACTGGGCGGAGGCGTATTTTATGCAGTATTTTCTGGCGTTGCCTTTGCACTGTATCTGATTTTGATGCAGCTTGGATTTCGGAAAGTGCATCCCGTTCCGGTCAGTGTGGTGCAGTTTCTTACGGTTTTAGTCTGTACGAGTGTCAGTCTTTCAATGCCGCTTCAGTTGGGAGTTTCAGTCTCAGCAAATGGAAGATCTGGATTTTTGCTAGGCGGTCTAGTTTTGGGTGCGTTTACCCTGGTTGGGTATCTCTCAAATAACTTCGGGGTGCGGTACATGGGCGCGGCACAGGCTTCGATTATTGCGTCGAGTGGTCCTGTTTTGACCGCTTTACTCGCGGCTGCGATTATTCGCACCAAGTTAGATGGGATTCAGATGGTAGGCATCTTGCTGGTGACAATCGGGGTGACGGCTTTGAGCTTTGAGCGCATGAGGAAGACCGCAAAATCTGCATAATAGGAAAGGCGTTAATCAAATAATGTGATGCGATTTGCGGTTTCGAGTGGATCTGGACAAGTGTTAGCTAATGGATCGTTGCGACTTCAGACGGATGAATTTGGGGTGCAGCGACTTTGTTTTGAAAGCGATCGTGGAACCTTCATCGTTGGGGGTGAGATTGGCGAGGATGGCGATTTAACTAAGGCGGGACAGGAATTGTATCGACAATTTTTTCGCGCTTGGGGTGTAATGGGGATTAAGATGAACTCGATTTGAACTTTGGAAGAAGACGGATCGTGCTGGTTGGGTTGCAGATTTGCTCAACCTGCAAAGATTTTTCGGAGTTCGTCTTCTCAGTAAAATCGTATCGATAGAATTTATCAATGCTTTTAGGTCTGAAAAAACTCTGAAAACCAGAATAAATTCAGTAGGATAAGGAAGGATTCTTAAAGCTCCAGCAGTTAAAAGACTACATCGAAGAACATCTAGGAGAGGAGTTGTCGATCGAGCAACTTGCTACACAGATTCCGATGAGTCAATTTCACTTTGCTCGGTCGTTTAAGAACGCGATCGCAGAACCTTCTCATCGATACATTTTGCAGCGTCGAATACTCGTCTCTCAGCCGCCGAAATTACTTATCAGGTCGGCTTCTCCAATCAAAGTCATTTCACTAGAACGAGCGGGATTGACCACCAGTAAGAACTTAATTTCATGATTGATTACTATGTTGAACTGCGATGCTCTTAATCTACGCGGGAAGGCATCATCAGCGATATTGGATTCTTGCCGGGAATGATCGAATTCTTGCTCAGTTATCATGTTTGGAATGGGTCTTGGAGAGGGGGTATGATTCTGCCAAAGTACACGCTGATTATTCCGATCTACAACGAAGAAGCAGCGATCGCAGCGTTATACAGCCGCGTTAGTGCTTTGATGAATCGCCTTGATGCCCCGTCAGAATTGATTCTGATCAATGATGGCAGCCGCGATCGATCGCTGCAACTGATCCGCGAATTGCACGATCGAGATCCCAGGGTGTGCTACCTCAGCTTAGCTCGCAATTTTGGACATCAGATTGCGGTCACGGCGGGTTTGAACTATGTACGCGGTCGCGTGATTGTGATTTTAGATGCAGACCTACAAGATCCACCCGAACTGATTCCTGAAATGATTGAGAAGTGGCGACAAGGCTATCAAGTCGTCTATGCTCAACGCACCCAGCGCCGACAAGAGGGATGGTTCAAACGGTTGAGCGCCTTTGTGTTTTATCGCTTGCTTAAACATCTTGCAGATGTCGATATTCCGACTGATACCGGCGATTTTTGCTTAATGGATCGTCAAGTGGTTGATTTACTCAACACGATGCCGGAGCGAAATCGCTACATTCGGGGCTTACGATCGTGGGTAGGATTTCCACAGACGGCGGTAAAGTTTGAGCGCGATCCTCGGATTGCAGGCGATGTGAAATATACCTTTCATCAGTCCCTCGGACTTGCACTCAATGGCTTAATCTCTTTCTCGAAAGTTCCCTTGCGGATTTCGACCTATGTGGGATTATTTGCAGCATTGATTGCGATCGTGATGATGCTACTTGTGTTCTATTGGAGAATTGCTTATCCTGCTTCGCCGCTCACAGGGTTAACTACGATCGTAGTAGCAATCTTCTTTCTGGGTGCAGTGCAATTGTTGAGTATTGGGATCTTGGGCGAGTATATTGGGCGAATCTATGAAGAAGTGAAAAACCGTCCGCTCTATACGCTCTCAGAAGTTGCCGGATTCGAGCGACCAGAATTTTCTGCGTGTCGGGAACAATTGGAGCGAGGTAGCGACTAACACCTTAAGCATTCACTTTAAATTTATGAAATCGGCGATTCTGGCTGCAACGACTTTTGGGATTGCACTGAGCTTGATGGGTTCTGCTCATGCTGAAGATTTAAGCGCGATTCAGCGATTGTTAGAAACTCGATCGTGCGCGGGCTGTGATTTGAGCAATGCAAATTTACAGGGCAAAAACCTGCGAGGAGTCAATCTCCGGGGCGCAAATCTGGAAGGGGCAAACTTGAGAGGGGCAGATTTGAGCAGCGCTGATCTCTACAATACAAACTTAAGAGATGTGATTTTGAGAACAGCGAATTTGCAGAATGCTGATCTGGGACAGGCAAATCTAACCGATGCGGATTTGCGAGATGCGGCACTCGGTTCTGCTCGACTCTTGGGTGCGATTTTAAGAGGAACGAACATCGAGGAAGCTCGATCGAGTCAACTTGCTGAGGACATTTCAGCAATGGTTCGTGACTTAACCGGAAAACGTCCGAGTCAGTATGATTTGCGCGAATATGTCCGAGACTTAGCAGAGGGTCGATCGCGCTCTCAAATTCGCCGCAATATTGCGAGAAGCGAGGAAACTAAATTTGCAATTGATGATCTCTACACTTCTGTTCTGGGTCGATCAGCCGATTCGCACGGGTTGAATACTTGGAGAAAATATTTAGAGCGAGACGGTCGATCTCTAGGCGGCGTAAGACGAGAATTGATTCGCAGTGCAGAAATGCGCGAAGTGATTAATCGACTTTATCGAGAGATTTTAGGACGCGAAGCGGATTCTGCTGGAATGCAGAATTGGATCGATCAATTGCGTCGAGGTCGATCACTTTCGGATATTCGCGATCGGCTTGCTAGAAGCGAAGAAGCAAGACGACGCAGATAGCTCCCTCGGCGCAATGTCATCCAAACTGCTGTAACGCTGGAAGCAAAGCCAACCCCAACAACAGACTAAACAAATTCATCAATAGACTCAACCAGTAAGATTGATATCTCGACAAACCATTTTGCGATCGTGAAAGCAACCCACCCTCCCAAATCGTTACACACACCTCTGAAACTGGGAGTGTAATCATACTTGAAATCCCAGAAGCCGCTGGGAGAAATTCCGCATACCCAAATAGCACAGCGAAAAAGAACGCCACAATTAGCACAATCGGTAAACAGAAAAACCAAACGATCGCCGTTCTAATCACCGTTTTCGTCGTAATGACTTTGCCATGGATTAAAGCAAGACTAAACCCGATCGCATTCAATAAGCTAAAGACTCCAAATACCCGCGTCGATCGATATTGAAACGGCTGCAAAGACGGAAAGAAAAACCAAACAACCGGAAAGGTTAGTAAATTTACGAATCCAATCCACAGTAGCCCCTTCGCAACTTGGGATCGATTTGCTCGAAGAATCCCCAGAAATAAAAGCGCGATCGCAAATTCACTCACCTGTGTAATGCTTAATGCGATGCCAAACATCTCCCAGCGAGTCGGTTTCATCGCTTCATCGGGCTGCACCATCAAGGCTTGATCCTGGATCGTGACATTAAAATGGCGATCGCGATATCCAGCAATCCCACTGCGAAAATCTGTCGTAAACGGAGGACTCGACCTCGCCTGACTTGAGAATTGCACAATCAATTGAAAGACTGGATTTCTAGAACCCTGACTCAGAAGCGGTTCCTGATACAGACAAGCCGTTTCTGCACATTGAAATTTGTAATGCGATCGCAGGACTGGCTCTGTCTTCAAACACACGACATCCGTGCAATTTCCATGCTGAATGAG
>JALOOO010000339.1 GCA_025454375.1 Leptolyngbya sp. Prado105
CCCAAACGGCTCCCCCAAAACAGGTGTCAGAATCCACAAACATCGTATAGGGATGTGGACTGGCAATAATCCCGCGAATTTTATTCCAAAACCCATAGTAGCGAGGATGGATGCGATCATCCGGAGGATCTTCTAGACGGATGACCTGGTCAAAAATTAGACTCTCGGGGTTAGAAGTGCGATCGGTAATCAGCGTTACCTGCGCTTCTGGCATGTATTTTTTCAGAGAAGTCGCCGAGATCATGGACTCCTGAATATACTTAGCTCCAAAAGCTACATAGACAAAGCCAATATCTTTGAGTGCGTCAGAGTGCCAGTCCATGATGTGAGAACCCTCTATACTTTTGGTTGTAGCTATCGATCAGCATTTGTGAGAAGTCATTCTGCAAGCGTTGAGACTTAGTTTTCAAGTTCACTAAATCTAATCCATCGGTAGAAATGTCAAGATAGGCTAGCAATTTTGTCAGATGGGGCTCTGGATTACTGGCAAGTTGCTCATAATGAAGAACCAGAGGCGAAAGCTGATAGGTATCAATGAGCTTTTCAAATTGAGCTTCTTGGTTGATGAGCGATTGATAAACCCGATGTACCGCTTCTAAATCGTTATCATCAACGGTAAGGGTTTGGGTCTGTTGCTGATAAGCTTGCTGTTTTTCATCTCGGAAGATGTGCCAAATTTTTGTTTTTTTCGCCACAACCGCAGAAACTGCCTGAGCCACCTTGTCTTCTCGAATCAAGTAAACAAACTTGGAGATATATTGCTTGAAGATATCGTCAAAATGGCCGCTTTGGCTGGAACAACCTTGAAGATCAAACAGAAAATGCGAGATGAACTTCGTGCCAAAGACTCCATTAGGGGTGGTTTGAAATTTCATCTGTGCCCGCAGAAATCTCAGATAGTCGAATCCACAGGACTGAGATAGTGTGACACTGACTTGGCGTAAATGCTCAGTCGGGTTTCCGGCTCTTTGGGTTGCCCTTAACAGTTCGCACAGGTAGGTCGAACCCGACCGGGGCGTTGTCAAGATTGCGTAGGATAGGGCAGGCAATTCGGATTCATCCTCAACTGGGTTAAACCAAGGCCGTTCTGCAACCAGATTGGTGAAAACATCCGCAAACAAGCGCACCACAGGCACTGCAGTCTTTCCCTGTATCTCATCAAAAATTTTCTGTTCGTTGAACAACGAGGCAACAACGATCGCAGTGTTGGACGGGGCGATCGCTGCCAACTCTCCTTGAGAAGTTTCCGGTTGCCATGTCCAGAAGTGATGCGAAGTCGTGACTTCAACGGCGGCTGATTTATCCTGGAGATGTTCCTTGAGAAAAGGCAGCGTCTCTGAGTCACCAACAAAGAGAATAGGTTCCACGATTAAAAACTGATCCAGCAGGCGTGTGGTTGCAACCTGTTTCAAAATTGCTGGAGTGTCTATACGCTGATCTGTCACCATCATCTAGCTCCTATCGTTAAATTTTCAGTGTTCGCAGCTTGCTGATTGACATAGTCTGCAACCAACTCTTGCTGCTGCTCATAAGCTCGAAAATACATCTCCACCAAAGGCTCTGCCTGGTAGGGCTGTTTCTCTAACCGATAATCCTGTGGCGAATCAAACTCAAGCCCATGTATGTACTGCAAAGCCGGGTAGATTGGGAAATATGACCGATCTAGAACTTCAGCTTGACTGAATAAGTCCAGTGAATCATTGCCCAGTTCTAGTGCCTCTAGAGCGCAGTTAGCAATATAGGACAGCACCGCCGAACTCGGATGGTTAAATGTATAGAACAAGCGCATCTGTCTAAAATAGCGACGAATAAATGGCGATAGCCGAATATCAAGTGCCAACTCCCTCTTTTCTAGATTCATAAAAGTTTGAGACAGAAGCTGCTCGGCTTGAGTTGGCGAGTAGAAGTCCTCAGCACGAATAAGTTTCAGTGCTTCTGTAATACTTTTCCCCTCCAGGTAAAGCCGCATCAGATTAATATCATGATAATTGAAGGGCTTAGAGAGGGTTACTCCTTTGACTTTCGGTGAAACCATCTCGGGGTTATACCCAGAAAAATAAGCGACAGAAAATGAGAGTGCCTGACTACTGGGTTTCAACTGGCTTCGTAAATATCTACTTGAAAGTTGTGGAATGCCTTTGTAATTATCAGAAACGGGTTGGTGAATCAAAAGATCTACTTCCGGTAGCATTTGATTCAGGTTGGGAAGATCGTCCTGAGACAGCAGATGAACAGGTTTACACTCCAAAATTTCATAGGACTGAGCAAAGGCGGGATTCTGGTTTAAAAATCCCTTTAGTGCCATTGCCTGACAATTTCCATATACTAAGCACTTTTTCATCGCTACAACCTAATTCACTCTGCTGTCTTTTTTGTTTAATTTCCGGAACATCATGGTAAAGGCAAATATCTCTCGAACTCATGTGACTGATCTTCATTTAATGTTGCCAAACCGCACCTTCACCCAAGGCAACTTGTTTCAATCCCTCAAGACAACCAGGATGCTGCGCATTAATCTCAACGCCTTTACGATAGTACTCTGCAGCTTTGTGATTCTCCTTTTTGGCTAGAAATATATCTCCAAGATTCAGATAGACATCACAATTCTCTGGAGCAAGCTGGCATGCTTTCATCGCAAAATCTTCCGACTGCTGCCAATTTTCACTTTGTAAGTATGCAGAACTCAGTTTTAGTTTCACATCAACTGAGTCTGGGTTGATTTGATCCGCTGTTTGATAAGTTTCAATAGCTTCACTGATCTGACTGGTTTTCATCAAAGCATCTCCAAGCTTCATGTGAAAAGCAAAGCTTTTCTCCACCGGATGCACTTCGATCGCCTGCCGATAATACTCGATCGCCTCCTCAAAGATTTCCTGCTTATAGAAAATGTTGCCCAACTCAAAATAGGCCCAGGCAAAACTCGGATCGAGTTCGATCGCCTGTCGATAATTGGCGATCGCAGTGTCCGAATCACCCAATTTCTCAGCCACAGAAGCCAAGCCATAGTAGGGTTTGAACCAAAGAGGCTTAACCGTCGCAGCACTCTGAAAAGCACCACGGGCATCTTGAAAATTGCGCTGTCCCAGGAATGTTGTTCCCTTTATATCAAAGTACCTGGCTTTTGCCTCACCCTGCTCCGCTAACCAATTGTCTACCTGCTGATTCGCAAATTCATAGAGCCGCGTATCCAACTGATTCTGCTCCTCCAACTGCTGCACCAGATCTGCCCCCAACTCCTCCAGCAACTTGTCCCGCGTACTCATCCGAGGTTCGGCAGCAGCGGCAGGTTTTGCCGTCACATTCAAGTGGAGATTTTTCAAGACGATTCCTGAATGATAGGCATCCAGCGCATACTGAGCCATCATCAAAAACTCACTGTAGCGCTCCACCGTCCCAACCGCCAGACAGCCCTTCAAGTTCTCCAGCGCCAATTCCAAATCCTGCTCAGTCGGTGCATACTTCCCAACCAGGTTATCGGTTCGAGAACAGTACAAGACCTGATAATTGCAAAAGACATGGGGCGAAGTGTCCAATCGCCAAGCCACAAACGCCTTAAAATCGAGTTGTTTTGCCATCACCGCACCCTCCGTTTGAGCATTTTGCTTCCGCTCAAACTCATAAATGGAACGCACTCTAGCCAACGGCTTGCGAATCAAAACGGTGGAAAGCGTTTGTAGTGCATCACTTTGAGGCGTCGGCAAAGCAATGTGATGCCCCGAAACCGCCAGTGCCTCGGGATGCTCCTGGATAAAATCCGCCAGACGAGCCGTTGTCACGACTTGACTACCGGGCAGATCATACTCTAGAAAGCGATCGCCAAACGCCTTCTCCAACGCATGATTAAAAGAGGTTCCAGCGTTTTTGAAGATATGGTGATGGACAAGAACAATTCGTTTCATCGGGAAACTCTCCAGGATAAACAACTCAGCGATCACGCAACAGAGTCAGAGTTTAATTGCTGCAAAACAGCCTCCAAATTCGTCTTGGCAGGTTCAAGATTAGGTTCTACCTCTAGAGCTGCCCGATAATGCTCTGCGGCCTTTTCCAGTTCGCCCCGAGCCAGAAAAATTCCAGCCAATCCATTGTGGGACCAGCAAAGGTCTGGCTTAAAGTGCAGCGCATAGCGATAACAGCCGATCGCCTCCTCGGGATGCCCCTTGCGGACTAACAAATCCCCCAGCGCATGATAAGACCAGGGCACATCCGGACTCAGGCGAATACACTCACAGTAACAGCTAATCGCCTCATCCAGCATCCCCTTACGGCTCAGCACATCCCCCAAACTGTGATAAGTCCAGGGCAAGTGGGGATTCAGTTCCACCGCCTTGTAGTAAACCTCAATGGCTTCATCCAGTTTTTCCTGCCGTTCCAATTCCTTGCCCTGGTTTAAGCAATTCCCCGCCTCTTTGCGCCATTCATCAAACTGCTGAAACTGTTTCACGGGAGAAGCAATCTGACGGCTCATCAACCGGAAGAGTTCAGCAGAGTCGATCGCTCCC
>JALOOO010000119.1 GCA_025454375.1 Leptolyngbya sp. Prado105
CGTCTCTTGCTCAACACCTGCCAGCCGACGAGCAAAGCTTCACTTGACCCTACTGGGTTTGATTGATAGAAAAGCTGTCAATCAGCAGATTCAGGCACTCAGACGTAATGTGTATCAACCCATTTTTGAACAGGTTCTATTGGAGATTGCCGACTATGCACTTGAGGTTTATCTAGAAAAAATACAAGCAAAAATTCAGCTACAGGAATTAGACTACAAAGTGATTCAGAGACGGACGTGCTTTGAAATCTTCATTGCTGAAGACAATAAACACACAATTGCACTGAAAGATAAACCAAAACTCGTTGTTCGAGTAACGAATCACTTAGACAAGTTATGTCGGGTCTGGAAAATTCAGTTGCACGATGATTTAGAACAAGAAGTAGCGGAAATAATAGCTGCTTTAATGCTGGCTAGCATGGAAGATGCTCAAGGATTAGATGCCCTAGAGAGTATGTCTTCAGCTCAAATCAAAAGCTTGTTCAATCAACATTTCGATCATCAAGCAATAAAACATCAGTTGCAAGAATGGTACGGGAATCAGATTGTAGAGCTAGTACATGGAAATCTTGAGCAGATTGGGATAGAAAAGCTTGCTGTAGAAGAACTGGAATACTTTTTAGGATTTCAATCAGAACTTCGGCTCTACCATCGTCTAAGGCAAATTCTTCAGGGTCTTGGTTTTACTCTAGGGGAGCAAATCCAGAATTTCGATGAAGCGATAGCACTCCTCCGGCGAACAAGTGGGTTTAACAGCTTTAAGAATCAACCTGAAAGCCTTTATCAGAGGCAAGTTGAACTTGAAAATCTGCTCAAGGCGGTAGAGCCTCCTCTCTTCAAGAATGGAGCGACAGAACCAGTTTTTACAGGTTTGCTGCCAACCAGTATTGTTCTTGCCTTACTTGATCCTACTAAGTGGAAGACAAAAGACTTAGGAGAAAATCGATCTCTTGCCGCTCAACTCATCATGGAGATGATTGCAGTTCTTTTAAGCCCACTTGATGTATCTTTGACATCACCCTATTCTAAAAGCCTCAGCATTAGACTAATTCTGTTTGAAAGATTCTGGCGATCGATTTTACAACCACTCATACGCTCAGGCGAATGGGAAACTCTGGATCGAGATGAAGGCTTTGTTTTAACCCAATTTAATCCAAAAGCGGTACAAAAGCGGTACGCTCTCTCCTACCAAATGCTGCCGCTGTACGGACAAGCCTGGGATGTACAAACTATACTAAATATAATTTTCCATGCGCCTAAACACTTGGGAGTGGAAGTTGCCAAGATTCATCTCATCTTTTGCGTCTACACGTCGAGAAATACGACGAACACAAGCTTTTGTCTGAAGGGAAGCGATCTCATACAGACGCTTGGCTGGACTAAAAACAAGGAGAGAAATCGTTCAGAGCTTTTAAACCAACTAGCCGAGTACGCTTTACTCCTGGGTTGGCTCCATTTTATTAGCCCGTGGGACACAAATTTTTCCTACCGGTGCCTAAATCAGCCGATTTGGGGTGTAGACATCAAAAAAATCTCATCGAAAAACCTGGTGGGAGAAGAAATTCAAGAAATTGTGATTCGAGTGCAGCCTGGACATTGGGTTAAGCCGTTGCTAAAAGAGTTTCGTCAGGCTTTGATCAACTCTTCTAACAATGTACTTTCTTTGAGTAAGGACTTACTTGAAATTGACTCTTACCACCATAGGCTTGCGCTAAAACTAGCCTTCTACCGCAGTTTGCATCGTAGTACCTATCAGCCTGGAATACGTCGCACTTCCATTCTGTTAGAGCAATTAGGTGAATATTTTGGAGCGTTCTCCGATCGTGATCTCGATTATTTGATAGCTAGTCTAGATAAACTAACTGCTCTAGGATTTTCAGTTTCATCCCTCAACGATCGCGAAGTATTAAAAGAGTACCTTACGCTTCAGCCTCCAAAAGTTGATGATCGAACCGTTAAGCGTTGGAGAAAACTAACTCAACGAACTCAGAACGCTAGCTCATCACAACAAGATACGTTAACAGGTGAACAGATCAAAGAAGCTAGATTGAAAGCCGGACTGACACTGGAACAACTGGCTAAACGAGTTGGGGTCTCATCCTCTAAGCTTTCAAAAATCGAAAATGGATATGTTCCACCTTCACCTTTAGACCTGAAGAAGTTACATGGATCTCTCGATCTTTTATAACGGCGGCAAATTTATCCGTGATAGACATAGCTCCATGAACAGGGCTTTTTATTTCCACTCTGTTGCGTACTGCTAGAAGCCTTCTGCAACCAGTAGAATCAAAATCTTAAGAAATTATAAAGAGAAAATTCTGATTCTTCAAAAAAGCCACATGGCTCTGAAACGTTTGTGGCACAGTGGTTTGCAGTTTTCTTGCAAAACCCGGATCTTTCTGAAGCAAAATACTGCAGGGTTCATTTTACGGTCAAGCAGTCGATTAGCATATCCAAGTCTTACCTTCTCCAACCGTATTCAAGATTTGTCATAGAGTGACAAACAGCGAGTGGCGATTCAGGAGAAATAACCGACTTTTTTAGCGAAGCTCCAGAACCTGTTTTAGTAAATCTACGGAACCTTATCTACAACAGTGCAGCGAACGACTAATCGTTCGCTAATCATCATCCTTAGTAGAGGTTGAGTCGAACTCTTATGACTCTTGCTCACTGTTTGGCATGCAGTAAACCTTGCAACTTATCGAGGATCTGATGGAAAACAATGATTTTGCACCCTCCAGAAATGAAAACGAATCTAGCGGCGAAAGCTCACCCACTGATCGTACACAGACTTGGCAACTCATCTTTGAGAAGTTAGCCGCAGCACCTAATCGTGAGATTTACAGACAGCAATTGCAGCAGGCAGCAGAAACAATGAACTGCTCTCTCAGGACTGTGCAACGCCACCTTCAAAGATGGAAAGAGGAAAACAGCACTGTATCACAGGTTCGCCAATCTAGAGGGCAATCTCAAGTCAGCGACGAGATGAAGCATCACATCATTCAGCTTTACCTCAAAGGAACGAGCCGTGGCAACAAAATCAATCCTATGCAAGTCTTTCGGCGACTCAAATTTGAGTTATTTACTTCGGAAACACCGTTCGGACAAGAGGAATGTCCCAGCTTATCAACGGTCTATCGTGTTCTTCATCCGATAATTGAATCACAGCAGACTCAACGTCGCCTTGGCGAAGCGCGGCACTCGCAAATCGTCTTGCCCAAATCCAGCAACGAGGTATGGTGGGCTAACTTAATCCGTCTGCCTAGACAGGTCAGAGATTGCTTTGGTGAGCCACTAGCAGGGCATCCCATCCTTGTAACCTTTCACGATGCTCGGTCTGAGAATGTCATGGGCATTAAACTTGCTTTGTTAGGCTCGCCTAAAGAAGTTTTGATGCTTGCTTTACGGCAGGCAATTTTGCCCAAACGGTTTGAGGAAGGACACGCGCCAATAAACGCTTGGACTGCGTGCGGTTTGCCAAAGCAGTTGGTGGTGGATTGGGCAAAGAGTATTTCAGAATTATCAGGACTATGCAGCACGTTGGGGATAGAGTGTCATTGGAGACGACCTTTTTGGGCAATGTCGGCAACGGTCGAGTCTTTCAACAGGCAAATGATGCACACCCTCGCACTTTTACCTGAGTGCAGAGATCAGCAGGTGCCTTGTTTGAGTTTAGCAGACCTGGAACAGCTCATCATTCACTACATTGTTGATCATTACAATCAACACAATTCTCCAAAAGACTTGCAGCACACTCGAACTGAAAGTTGGGAAGCTGGGTTAGTTAAATTTCCACCAAATGTTCCTCTAGAACGATCGTTGAACATTTGTCTTCCAAAAACTGGTAACCGAGTTGTTCAGAACAGTGGTTGTGTCCAATTTGAGGGATGGATTTATCGTGATGCAGGGTTGTCTTCGCATATTGGCGAGAGTGTTCACCTGCGTTACAACCCATCCAACATCACGACAATTCTTGTTTACCAACAGCAAGGCAGTGAGGAAAATTTTCTTGCACGAGCCTGCATTCAGCATTTTCACGAAGAGAGCCTTTCACTTGACGATGCTAGAGCAATACGACATCGTCAGCGTCAAAAGCGTAACCCAAATTAGATACTCTATCTAATCTTAAGCTTTTACAAAAACAGAAATACCTGCAAGAAAGGCGCGATTCAACTGCCTTCTCTTGACTCATCACTTCACTTTGCATGGGGTCGCTTTGTCATGAGCATGAAAACTATTCATTCTGATGCGATCGTCAGGCTAGATCCAAAACCGAGAAGTAGGAAAAAGAACTTAGAAGATCTACCGCCGTCTGATACTGTAGCCTGGTGTCGTTTGTGTGAACGAGCCTATCGACATACACTTCTCATTGATCAAATCAGTGATCAAATCAAACAAGATCCTGATGTGCTTAATTGGATATGTGCAACGCAGGATGTCAAGGTTCAAACTTCTATCACAACAGACACCAATCAAGACAAGGAAACTGAACAGGGACACAGTTGGCTTCCGAAAGGACTGGTGCAGAAATTATGCGATCGCCTGAAAGAAACACCTCAATTTGAGGGCACGTCAGGACGCAGCTACACCTCAGCGACTGAGCGTGTAGAAGAAATATACAAGAGTTGGATTGCGACTCATCAAAAGCTAATTCGACAGATCCAAGGCAAGGAACGCTGGTTGTCCGTCGTCAAAAGCGATGCTGAACTAGCTGAAAACAGCAACTTTAGCCAACTTGAGATTGAAAGTCGCGCTGAGCAGGTTTTAAGCGAGATCGAAGCGGAAAATGAGTCAGAAGATGAATCAGTTAATGCACACAGCCGCCGGGTGTTCAATATCTTGTTTGATAAGTTTGACAATACGGAAGATGTGTTGAGTCGTCGCGCAATGATTCACCTGCTTAAAAATGGTGGAAAGGCTCGCTGGGAGCCAAGGAAGCCCAGAAAGCGCAAAGGAAATCAAGACAAGCCTTCACAGCCTATGACGCTGGAAGAACGCCTTGCAGCGAAGCAAATAGAAATCGATCGCCTAGAAAAGCAGCTTCTAAGCCAATTACCTAGAGCCAGAAACTTGTTTCCTAATTGGGCGTTTGAAGAAGCGCTAGATGACTTGCTGACCCTACCAGATCCAGATTTAGCAAGATATAACCAATATTACTTCTTGGCGTTTTCGCTGCTAATTCATCAATCCTGTTCTGAGCAGAACATTCGGTTCAAGCAGCATTTGCTCAAGTCGATGAGCTTTTTGTGGGAGAAGCCGAATAGTGTTTTACACTATCGAATTCTCATCTTCTCTTTCCTGCTGTACACCACATCCACACAGAAATATCTTCAATTCGGTCATCATCTACTTCGAGCAATCAAAGTTGAAGCAGAGCAAGATGAGTCTCAGTTCTACGAGTGGCATGAATCAATGATCCCCAAACTGTCAGAATTTCTCAGAGAGCCTAAATCTCTGCCCTACCCGGTTAGCTTTGGGTACGAGGATGTTCGAGCATGGCAAACGAATCGATCGGGAAAAATCTTCTTCAAACTCAATGGATGGGGTGACCTGATTTTTGAGGTGCGGTGTCATCGTCGTCAATTGCCCTTGATCAAGACCTTTCTCAAGGACTGGCAGGTCAAAAATGATGCTGAGGATGAAGTTGAGTATTCAGGGAGCTTTATGCTTCTGCGATCGATCGAACTAGTTTGGAAACCTGAAGAGACTAATGAAAAGAGTGATTCTCCATTGTGTTCCGAATGCGATGTATTTCAGCATTACCCAGGGAAAGGGTTCTGGAATGAGTGCAAACTCTCAATCCATTGGACCTATGACTCTGATGCGCTAACCAAGCAGGGCTTGGAAAAGATTCGTCAGCGTAAGCTAGAGCCTCAAATAAAGAAGTTGAAGGAGAAGCAGGAAGAGCTAGAGAAAAAGAAAAAACGCTTAAGTCGTTTAGAGAAAGTATCCGAAGATTCTAGAAGTGAAGCTCAGATCAAAAGGATTGAAAATCTCAAAAAGGCAGTTGAGGATCTTCAAGCTGAACTTGACAAACCTCGTCCAAAACTAGAGTGTCTGCAAAACTCTCCGTTGTTTGACCGTCCCGATCGCCTCCCCTACGAAGGCGTTGCCAATATTTTTGTTGGTGTGCTGCTAGATCTCGATAAACACCTAGTCGTTACTATTGTGGATGCCATGCGGCGCAAGGTTCTCGCAATCCGGAACAGCCGCAGCATCTCAAAAGAAGGTCATGCTCTACTACAAAGATATTTCAGACAACGGCGAGAATACTCAAAGCAACGCCAGGTGGACCAGAAGGCACATCGGCATGTTCACAAGACTGAATCTGAATTGGGTCAGCAGGTGGCGCGTCTATTTGCCAAAGGGATTGTCGAGCTAGCGCAGCAGTACAAAGCCAGCACGATCGTCTTACCCGAAACAGATGGATGGCGCGATCGCTTGTATAGTCAGCTCGTGGCGAGAGCCGCAATCAAATGCAATGGCAGCAAGAAAGCAATGGCAAAATATACCAAAGTGCATGGGGAGAAACTCCATCAGTGGGACTACAGCCGCTTGAGCCAAGCAATTGTTGGTCGTGCCACAACGGATGGGTTGAAGGTGATGCAACAAAAAACACTGTACGAAGAAGATGCCTTTCAGCAAGCCGCAAATTTGGCGATCGCAGCTTACGATTCGTTAAATTTGGACGAGACGTAACCGCGCCTGCGCTCCCACGCACTACAATACGCACAGTGCCTGACGCATATGTGCTATAAGCCTACGCTTCTTAGCGTCTCTATGCTGAAGTTAGTGTCTAGATACTGAAGCCGGTGTCTAGATGCTGAAGTAAGGGGAGCTTTGACCCGCAAGGGATACTTTCAAGCCCCGGTAGCTGCCCGCTCCTGGTGAGGTGCCCTGACACCCGCTTCATTACAGCAATGCAATGGCTGTCTGGCTTATGAGAGAAGGTTAGGGACATAGGTTGATGACCTAATTCAATCATAGACTGCGCGACCAGATAAGTGAGTGTGATCCGCAAGGATCTAAAAGCCTTTAGCAAGTCAGTTTTTCTGCTTTGCTGAAGGTCGGGCTTGGTTCTCCAAGGTGGCTACGAATCCTTCTCGATTTTTGGCAAACGGAAGCGGGAGTCACATTTCCGGTGCCTTTGCCAATTCCTAATTCCTGAATAGTTGTAGGTTTCACGATCGCCCTTGTTTCGATCACTCCTTCTTGAGGAAGGAGAGTGGTGCAGGAGCAGAGCTTTGCAAAAAATTAGCTTGAAACTGCTATGGTGTGTGGGTTTTAGTTGTCAAGCGTCGCAGTGAGCGATTTGGCATGAGACGGAATGAAAGGATGTCTGATCGGTCGGATTGGACTTTAATGGGTGGGGTCGCAATGAGCGATTTGACGTGAGACGGAATGAGAGGCGGTGCAGAATAGATTTGAGCGCGATCGCTGCGAGTCGCAATGGCTACTCTTGTATGTGATGGAATGAGAAGCTACACGGCACGAATACATTTTGTAGTGCATTCAGATAAATTGGAACTGATTTCGCTACAATCAAATGTATCGAGAAGGAACGAGAGAGGCAGGGGTCTGCAAACCTTTGTGAGTACTGACAAATAGCAACACGGCTGAATTGATAGCCGTTTGACGCTCAAGTCTATTGCTTGGGCGTATGTTGTTTCGTGAAGTAGTACTGGACATAAATTTGTTCTGTATTCCTGAAGACCCTGTCTAATCTCTTACCGTTCGCGTAATCGCTTAAAAGAAAAATGAATTTCGCCTCCAGCGGGCAGTTTGTTCTCAATAAGGGGGCTTGACTCTCATTAGTGGCTCACTTTCCCAGCTTCTATTGAGACTTTTTAAGTTTGAAAGAAAAAGTTCTTTTGAGCAGTTCCATCGGTAGTGTTCGGCAAATCACAAAGCATTACCGTTAGCGTTTCATTAATTCACGATTTCCTTTTTTTATTACGCGAACGGTGAGTAATCTAGTTTCAACTATTTGTAGGGCAACAGGGCAAGAACATTTAGCGACATTAGCGTGCGAAAAGTAGCAAAATATGATTCTGGCGACACTAACGTGCGACTTTCCCAAAAGTCAGCCAAAAATCGCTCAAAACGACATTAGCGTGCGACAAGCGACATTTATCGTGCGACCGTACAGATCTGACACGTCAATTCTCATCCTCGCATAGAGCCACACGTCCACAACACTACCCTGATTTTCTGAAGAAGGCGGCACCCAGATTCGAACTGGGGGTGGAGCTTTTGCAGAGCTCTGCCTTACCACTTGGCGATGCCGCCGATCCCATCAGCTAATAGTATATCACTTTGTGCCGAATAATCGATCGCCTGCATCCCCAAGTCCTGGAATAATATATCCATGCTCGTCTAATCCTTGGTCGATCGCGGCAGTATAAATCGGAATTTCAGGATGATGCTCTTGAAAGTTTCGGATTCCTTCCGGGGCTGCCAGAATGCAGAGGAATTTAATCGATTTGGGATGGGTTTGTTTGAGGCGATCGACGGCTGCGATCGCAGAATTTCCCGTTGCCATCATCGGATCGACGACTAACATATCGCGATCTTCGGTATCGTCGGGGACTCTGAAATAATATTCGATCGGGACTAACGAATGCGGTTCGCGGTAGATGCCGACATGTCCCACTCGCGCAGAGGGAATGAGTTGCAGAATGCCATCGAGAATCCCTTGTCCGGCTCGCATAATCGAGACAACGACTAATTTTTTGTCGGGAGCGAGGACGGGGGCTTCCATTTCTGCCATTGGCGTGCGAATCGTTTCGTAACGCAGAGGGAGATCGCGAGTGACTTCGTAGGCAAGTAGGAGGCTGATTTCGGTCATCAGCGATCGGAACTTTGCGGTGCTAGTCGTTTCTCTGCGCATCAAGCTGAGTTTGTGCTGGATCAAAGGATGGTCAATCACCGTTAAATTTTCAGCCATAGTTAGAAAACAGTTCCGTCACTAGAGATTTGAATGGGAGAGGTGCCGCTGGGGCGAAGCGATGCAGCAATTTTACGCCCTGCTGTCCAGGTTCCACCTTGTAAAACTTTGACGAGTGGGAGCGATTCAGCAGTCAAGTCGAGCTTTGTGCGAATTCTGTCGGCAATTCGATCGAGACAACAAACCGTTAATGCCCTCCATTCGATAATCAATTCTGAATCGGGAGAGTGAGCAATTTCGACAAGGTTTGGATCTTTAAGCTGGAGTAGACCCAGATCGAGACATAAACCGCCATTGCGATATTCAGGTAGCCCGGTCATTTGATCGAGGTCAGTGATCACAAGTCCCAAGTCTTGCAGCGGTTCGAGCAAGGAATAGGTGAGCCACTGCGAGAGTTTGTGAAAAGGAATCAACTGATCATCCGAGAGTGCCGAATGTTTCCAGACATCACCTAGGTTAATCCCGTCGATCGATAATCTCCCTGACCAGATCTCACCCAAGCCGATTAGCACTGAATTCAACACAGTAACCGCAGAAAGCTTTCCTTGATCAGCATGACGAAGTAAGAAATCGACGAGATTTCCAGGACGAGGAACTTCACCAAACAAATCGGGGGACTGCTCGATCGTCTGTCCTAATTTTTGTAGCAGGTGCGATCGTCCTTCTAATCCGACTAAAGGATTTTCAGCACTGACTTGAAAGAATTGCCCAATTCGCTCGGGTGTAATCTGCTGCAAGCCTTCGGCATCTGCTTGATAAGCGTGCTTTGAGAAAGCACCCTGGCAAAACGCATCAAATGACGCGATCGCTAACCCTTCCGATCTGGTCCAGGTTTGCTTTGTGGAAGCTTCGTAATACTTCCAACGATCGCCCGCACCTGCATCTAGTAAAACACTTGGAATAACGAGATCAAACTTTGCTTTGGCGCGTTCTAGGGGATCTGACAAAGCAGTTTCAAGCAGTTGAATTCGAGGAATATTCCCGATTTCAAAATGTCGCCAACGACTGTGAAAGGGCACATCCAAAGTAGGATAATCCGCACGCATCACAGCAATCACATAGTCTGCAACGGCATCAAGCTGCGAAAGATCAACGCGAAAATAACTAAGCTGATCTTTGCGGGCTAGCTCAAAGAGTTGAGCGCAGCGTTCTCGGATTGCGTTTGGAGATCGCAGATATTCAACTCGATTAGTCACTCAATCCTCGTCCTTTAATCTCAGCTAAAGCTTCTTCTGTCAGAACGGTACTTTCGGTATAGTAGCCTGCTGCTTTTTTTGCCTCAATTTCGACCATGGCATCTGCCGGAATTAATGCTTCTGGAATCGGAACGCGGGTGATAATTTCGATGCCTGATTGAGTGATCGCATCGTGTTTCATGTCGCTCATGGAAATGAATCGATCGATGCGGGTAATGCCAAGCCAGTGCAAGACATCGGGCATCAGTTCTTGGAAGCGCATATCTTGAACGCCTGCGACGCATTCGGTTCGAGCAAAGTAAGCATCTGCGCGATCGCCGCCTTCTTGCCGTTTGCGGGCATTGTACACGAGGAATTTAGTCACCTCACCCAAAGCACGTCCTTCTTTACGCAGGTAAATGATGACACCTGCGCCGCCTTGTTGAGCCGTTTGCACACATTCTTCGATACCGTGAACTAGGTAAGGACGACAGGTGCAAATGTCAGACCCAAAGACATCTGAGCCGTTGCATTCGTCGTGAACACGCACGGTAAGAGAACGATTTGGATCGGTAATCGCGTCTGGGTCGCCGACGATATAAACGGTAATCCCGCCGATCGGAGGTAAGAAAACTTTGAGATCGGGACGGGTCACGAGTTCGGGGAACATGCCGCCTGTTTGCTCAAATAAAGTGTGGCGCAAAATGCTTTCTTCAACTGCTAAGCGTTTTGCAATGCCGGGGAGATACCAGACTGGCTCGATCGCGGCTTTTGTCACAACTAAGTCGCCGCCTTTTTTCATGATTTCGCCGTCTTCTTGCAGGCGACCTTTGGCGATTGCGTCTTGCAGTTCTGGCATGTTGATGTGCGCTTTTGTAATCGCAATCGTGGGCTTGATGTCGTAGCCTTTTTCGTAAAAATCGCGAAAGACTTCTCCCACCATCGCGCCAAATGGATCGATCGAGACAATTTTTTCTGGATCTGACCAAGAAGGATGCGCGTGGAGGAGTGCCGCCGGGGCGGTATTGGTGAGATCAGCCCGATGATTTGCATCGAGTTTGCCACTGGCGACGGCGAGGGCACGATAGACGGCGTAAGAGCCTGAATGTGTGCCGATGACATTACGGTGAGCCGGGGTTGTGACAGTGCCGATAATTGCGCCGCGTTTGGTGGGGTCGGCTTCGCCCCAGTGAATGGCGATCGATTTAGAGAATTTAGCAGGATGGGATGTGAGAACGATCGGACGTGGCGTTGAACGTTTGGGCTGACTGACCATAGACACTCTCGCACCGAATCAGGGTTTTAAAGTTCTGATCGTATCAAGAGTCTTAGATAATGAGTAGTGTCTTAGGTAGCAGACAATCAGATTTTTTTATAGATAAATTTTTCTAGGACTATTTTTTTCCATAGATGAATGGAGTGCCCCAGGTTGTCCAGTTTTCTTTGTTGAAGGGAGAACGCCAGCGTTGAATCAGGGAGAGTTCGAGTTTTTGGCGATCGCGGGTCTTTTCGGGCGCGTTTGACCAGAATGCGATTCCTAAGGTAGAAGGAAGTTGATAGTCGTAGTGAGCTTGACGATAGTTTAGTAAATATCGTTTGCAGTCGTGTTCGCCTTTCCAACGTTGATTGGATTTTACGGTTTCACCGATGTAGAGAATGATCGGGATCTCGTAATCAATGACAAAGTAGAGTGCAGCCGTGCCTTCGTCTTCAGTTTTTTGTCGCCAGAATTGGGTGTTTTTTTGGGGAAGTTTGAAGGGATCGATCGCGTTTGGATCGGTTTCAACCCAGTTGAATAGTGACGCTTGCTGAAGGGGGGACAGGTCTTTTTGATAGTTAAAAATTCTTTGTTTCCATTCTTTTAAGGCAGATTCACTGATCGATAAATGCTCACGAGAAGCAAGCGTCGAATCAGAGTTTGTAAACAAGGAGGGCTGTTCAACAATCATAGGGGTGTGATATGCGACTGCGATAGGATATCACGCCCTGGAAATTTATTGCTGTGGATGCTGAGGCGTGCGCTCAAATAAGCTTCTGGGGGCAGCTTGGCGGAATGCACCGCAGTAGTGCATGGTGAGAACTGCCTTGTATGCCCAGTCTTTGGGAGAGAGATCCACGTAGGGATTGGGCAGGGTTTCGGCTCGGTTTTGGGTGCAGGCTTGGTAGATTTCTTCGGTGGTAGGTTGTGGGGGAGATTGGGTCGTTTGGGCAAGGGTCGGAAAAGCAACGCTCAGGAGTAAGCTAGTAGAAAAAAGGGTTTTTAGCATTTGGGAGTTTCAGCGCAATGCGATCGATTTTAGCGCTGAAACTCATAGGTTGCAGGTAAGATGCTTGCTTACTGAATCCTTTGAAATCCGGTTGGACAGGAGGCGGATTGATCGTTTGGAACATTTACTGAGATCACAATCAGGACACTGATTTGTTTTGAGTAAACGCTGCATATGATCCGGATTGGCAGCCTCTACAGACGATACGGTTGTAAAGAATGCGATTCCAGGGAAAATAGCGAGAAGAAGTCGTCTCAGCGTATAAAATTCTACGTTCAAATAAGTTGATTCATGATACTTGACCCATCTCCCGTTCAACCTAAGATTAAAGTCGCGGATTTCCAGCATGATTTTGAGGCGATTCAGAGGATTCGCAGGCGTGTTTTTCAAATCGAACAGGGGGTCGATGCCGCACTAGAATTTGATGGATTGGATGCAGATGCTGTGCATTTTCTAGCCTATGTTGGACAAAATGCAGTCGGAACCTCTAGAATCCGATTTCTCAATGATTACGTCGTCAAAATGGAACGCTTAGCCGTTTTACCAGAATTAAGAAATTACGGAGTTGGACGCAAAATTGTAGAAACCGTTTTAGAATTTTTGACTGACAAAAATATAACGCAGGTGAAGATTCACGCTCAAACTGCGGTGGTTGGGTTCTACCAGAATCTAGGGTTTATTACGGAAGGAGAGGAATTTGAAGAAGCAGGAATTCGGCATATCAAAATGAGCTATATATTCTAGAGAATTGGGATAGGTGTGAGTGTTCGTAAAACAGCAACCTTCAGCATGGAGAAAAGGAATTCCGATCGTCATTTTGGCCTGGGCGATTGGAGTCGGGGTCGATCGCGTTTGGTTTTTTGTCGATCGGGCTGTTCCAGCGTGGGATCAAGCCGAATATTTAACTGGCGCAATGAACTTCTGGCGGGCATTTCAGCAACCCAACTGGCTCTCGCAAGAGTGGTGGACAAGCGTTTGGCTTCTGACTTCTAAAATTCCGCCGCTGGTCTATCTCACAACAACTCCATTTATTCAACTCTTTGGGGCTGGAGAAGCGCAGTCCACATTGGTCAATTCATTCTTTAGCGCGATTCTGCTTGCGTCTGTCTATGGATTGGCGATTCGATTGTTTAATTTACAGGTGGCAATATGGGCGATAGTAGTGTGCTTATTGCTACCCGGACTATCGGTTATTCGATTAGATTATTTAATTGATTTTCCGCTCAGCGCGATCGTGACGCTGACATTTTTTCTACTCACGCTCTGGGCAACCGATTCAATTTTTTCGATTCCAAGTCAACAGGCTCAGCCGATTGATCAAGCCAGCACTGCCCCTGTTACTCAGTCGATGGCAATCGTGCAGCCTTTTGCATTGCCCCAACTCTCTGGATTGCGATCGTGGTTTTATGCCGCAGGATTTGGCACATCATTGGGATTTGCATTGCTGACAAAACAACCTGCGATATTTTTCTTATTTACGCCGATTGTTTGGTTAGGCATTGTTGCGATTAGAAGAAAAGCTTGGCGACGATTGATGCAGCTTGTCTTGAGCATCTTGATTACAATTTCGATCTGCTTGCCGTGGTATCGCACCAACTGGCTCATCATTTTAACGGCAGGAAAACGAGCCACCGTCGATAGTGCGATCGCTGAAGGTGATCCCGCATTGACGAGTCTTGAAGCCTGGATCTATTACTTGAAAGCTTTACCCGGACTGGTTTCTGTGCCCTTGTTTGCAGTTGGACTCGCAGGACTTTTACTGTACTGGAAACGCTCGGTGATCGCGCAGCACTGGTCACGGGTCGAAGGACGATGGTTAAAAATTGCAGACTACGGTGGAATGGGGCGCAGAGGCTACAGACGAGAATTTTATCAAGCCTGGTTTCAGTCGATTCGCTGGCTACTCATCTTTCTAGTCGGAGCTTATTTGCTCTGTTCGCTCAATGTCAACAAGGATGATCGATATATCGCGCCAATGCTGCCAGTCTTTGCGATTTTTCTAGCACAGGGGCTAGTTCTGTTTCCCGATCGATTAAAAATTTTCCGATGGGGCGCGATCGCATTGTCTAGCATTCTCATGATGTTGAGTTTGCTCCCCGCCTCATCCAGTCCCAAATTTCTCCAAATCCCCCATGCCCGTCATGTCGTCCTAGCAAGCGATTGGCATCAATCCGATGTCGTCAATGCAGTGCTTGAAGCTGAACCTTTCCTCATCAATACGATCGGCGTTTTACCCTCACTGCCCGAATTTAATCAGCACAATCTTAACTATCAGGGAACGCTGAGAAACTTCCAAGTTTACGGGCGGCAAATCGGGACAAATGCCAAGCAAGTCACTCAAGATGCGCGATCGCTCAATTGGTATGTCACCAAGGAAGGAGATCCAGGCGCAATTCGCAGACTTGAAGCTTACACCGCACTCAACCAGACAATTACCGAGAGTCCAGACTTTCAACTGCATCGAACCTGGAAACTTCCAGATAACACGCAACTGCAACTTTACCGACGCACGATCGCACCCGTCCGAGTTTCTAACAATCCGAAACCCGCCCAGCAAGTCAAACTGGAGCAAATTCGCATTCCCAACCAAGCAGCCTCCGGCAAACCGATGCCTGTGACCTACCGCTGGTCAGGCTCTTGGGATCAACTTCAATCTGGATTACTATTGCTGACCTGGAATCGAATTGCCGATGATGCAACTGCGACGAAAAACCCTGCGGTTCGATGGTTTCATGATCATGCGATCGCGCTCGGTCAACTTCAACCGACTAAAAATTCTGAGAATTCTACGTTCCAGGTGACAGAACAGCTTGCAACCCTGCCTCCCGCCAATGCTCAAGGCACATATACCTTAAATGCAGCCTATCTTAATCGCGAAACGAATGCGACCTATGCAATCGAGATACCAGATATCCGTTTAACCGTGAGTCCCACTGCAACCATTGAAGCGCCAGAGCTAGATTTTGTCACTCAACTGCGATCGCTTGCTAGCACCATGCCTCAAGGAATCAAAGCTCTCGATCGCATCTTTGAGAAAGTCGGTCAACTGAATCAATATGATCCGATTCAAGACTATGTGACCCAAACCCGACAGATCCTTGAATACCGCCTTGCACAAGAACCTGACAATCTTGAGTTTGCTTACGGACTCGCGCTTGCAAATGTACTAAAACGCAGAGTTCAACCTGCGATCGAGACGTTCGAGAAGATTACCCAACTCGATCCAAAGAATCCAATTGCTCATGCGTATCTTGCTTTTGTCAATCTTTATGACTTTAGAGCAGCAGCAGCCCAGAAAGCTTTGAATGTTGCAATTTCACTGAAACCAGAGTTAAAAGAACTGCGATCGCTGAATGCAGTCGCAGGTTTGATGCAAGGAAATCTTGTCCAAGCTTGGCAGGAATATCAACGATCGCAGTAACCCGATTGTGTTGAAGTTTGCACTCCTGATTGACTGACAAAACTCCTGAAAGCCTCCTCGCTTCGTTGTCATTCCGCCCGCACGTAAACGGCGGGCTAACAGAATAACCCCACTGAACTGGGC
>JALOOO010000120.1 GCA_025454375.1 Leptolyngbya sp. Prado105
TTCACGACTTTCTTGGATCTCGATTTTGCTGACTCCTGCCATCGGACTTGCCTTCCATTCGCTTCTACTATTTGTAGCAGGTATTTATGGATTTGGTATCACATTGCTATCTCGCCCTCGAACACGCACTGCGTGACGCTTCGCACTGTTATTCTAGTCCGGCATGGGGGAATGCGTCTGAACGGATACCTTTAAAACATCCTCTTAAAGTTGATTTTTAAGTTTGAGTTGCAGATATCGATCGACGAGTTCATCTGTAATCTGATTTGCAGGGGCATCTAACACTAAAACACCTCGCTGTTTCAAGGTACTAAATGCAACCTGTCTCTGAGCAATTAAGTCTAGCGCGACTGCCCTTTCATAAGTTGAAGGCAAATCTTCAGTCACAGTATGGGCTTGTTGATCTACTTGTGGATCTCGCAATGTCACACAAAAAGGTAAATATCTCGGCGTTAATCTTCCCAATGCTGCAAGCAATTCTGAAGAAGCAGTATTGTCCACAATATCGGTAATCATAACGACTAAAGCGCGTCGGGCTTGTTGATTGACTAAAGTTGTCACTGCACCGAGATAATCTGGCTCCAAAATTTCTGGCTGAATCGGAGTCAATTGCTCAATGAGATGATTCAAATGAGCCTGTCCACGCTCCGGTGGAATCCAGGTCTGAACCTGTCGATCGAAGACTCCAACCCCAACACGATCGCCTCGATGCAACCCAGCTAGAGCTAAAGCTAATGTCGCATTCAAACCCCAATCAAATCGCGTCAATCCTTTCACCTGCGAAGTCATCAATCGACCGCGATCGAGCAAAATAATCAAAGTTTGCTCTTGCTCTGGTTCTAAGACTCGAACAAGCGGCTGTCCTCGTCTTGCAGTTGCCTTCCAGTCAATAAATCGCAGGTCATCGCCAATCCCATACTCTCGAAGCTCTGAAAATTCAGTCCCAATCCCGAGTCTTCGAGCGCGACGAATCGAACCAGAAGATTCAAGCGTCAGACGGATTGAAAGCGATCGCAGTCCAATCAAATCTGGATAAACAGCAACTTTCTGCTCTTGTGAAATCTGCCAACTGTGCCATGCAAGTCGCCAGGGGCTTAACTGCCGAATCTGAATCCCTTTCCATATATATTCGCCTCTCTGACTCGGATGCACGGTGTAAGAAAGCTCTTGCGAAGTATTGGGGGCAAGCTTTGCAACCATTGGCATCGAAGAGACATCAAACACGATCGGATACTGGTCATAAATTTGGACAATTGCCGACTGCTTGCCTGCTTCAAGCCAAAGACTTACCAAGTTATCTCGCCCGATCGAGAGCCGAGATGCAACTTGCCGCTCTACTTTGATGCGATGCTTTTGGACGCGCCAGCTATCCCATACGGTTAGTCCGAGAAGAATGACATCAAACAGCAGCATTCCTAAGATCGCCAAAGCTGAATTGAAGAAAAAAACAATCGCAGCGATCGCGCCACCGAGCAACAATAATCCGTAAGTTCGACGTGAAGGCAGCATAGTTTAACGAGGCACAGGAACTTGATTTAGCACAGCATTGATCACTGCATCGACTCCAATCCCGTCTAATTGCGCTTCAGGGCGCAAAATCAAGCGATGACGTAGTAGAGGAGGCGCAACAGCTTTAATATCATCGGGTGTAACATAGCTGCGCCCAGCCATCCAAGCTTGAGCTTTACTCACATTTAGCCATGCAACGGTCGATCGCGGAGATGCCCCCAAAACTAAATCTGGATGCTGTCGCGTTTTTTGTACAACAGCCAATAAGTAATCCAGCACAGATTCTTCGACCTTGAGCGATCGCACTTCTTTTCTCGCCTGTAAGATCTGCTCCACAGAAGCAACAGGTTGAATTTTATCGAAGTCCAACCGTTTGCCCTGAAAGCCTGCTTGATGATTCAGCAGCATTTTCTTCTCGGCTGCTGGGTCAGGATAGACAGCAATGAGCTTGAATAAAAAGCGATCGAGCTGCGCTTCGGGCAAAGGATAAGTGCCTTCAAATTCCAGCGAGTTCTGAGTCGCAATCACCCAGAAGAAATCAGGCAAAGGCAAACTCTCACCATCTAAAGTAACCTGCTGCTCTTCCATTGCTTCAAGCAGCGCAGACTGAGTTTTTGGCGGTGTTCTGTTGATTTCGTCAGCCAGCAGAATCTGTGTAAAAACAGGTCCTTTTTTCAGAATAAAGTTGCGAGTATTCAGGTCAAAAATATTCGTCCCTAGAATATCCGAAGGCAAAATATCGGGAGTCAGTTGCACCCGCCGAAACTCCGATCGCACGAGCCGCGACATTGCTTTTACAGTGAGTGTTTTCCCAGTTCCAGGCACGCCTTCTAAAATCACATGCCCCCCTGAAAGCAGCGCAACTAAAAGCTGCTGTATCAGGGCGCTTTGACCGACCACAATCTGATCGAGGCTCTGTCTCAGTCGAGAAAATGTTGTTTGCAGGTCGGACATAAGCTAACGGGATAACTTGGGCACAACCATCTTAATGCCGAACTTCAGTTTTGAACGATTCCTACTTCTTCTAGATACTGACTATCTAGAAGAAATGCCCCTTTCTCAAACCTGACCGCCCAATATCCACCAGGTCTACGATCGAGAATCGCTCCTTCGTCTCCAACCTGTAAAATGTCCGCTGGACGTAGCATCGGCATTGGATCAGCCGATTTTAGGTAAGGCGGTAAAGAAATCAGACGAACTTTTGCACCGATTGTAAATTCTTTCATCACACCTGCTCTGACACTTGCAAATTGAGCATAACTTTTAAAGCGATCGAGCGTTCATTCCTCGTCTCGCCCGATGCAAAATCCAAAATCGAAGACGATTTTTCTTAAGATTTAAGTTATACTACTCATAGTCGTTATGAGTTTGTATAAAAGTCTTATGGCAAACCCAACTGTCGAAAATTTAGTCATTATTGGCTCAGGTCCGGCTGGATACACGGCAGCAATTTATGCCGGACGTGCGAACCTTAAACCCTTGGTATTTGAAGGCTTTCAGGCGGGCGGACTTCCAGGCGGTCAGCTAATGACGACGACCGAGGTTGAAAACTTTCCGGGTTTCCCAGCAGGTATCACCGGACCGCAACTCATGACTCAGATGAAAGCCCAGGCTGAACGCTGGGGTGCAGAACTGGTCATGGAAGATGTGGTATCTGTCGATTTTTCCCAGCGTCCGTTTAAGATTCACTCTGAAACGCGAGAGGTTGAAGCCCATAGCGTGGTGATCGCAACTGGGGCGACTGCAAAGCGGTTGGGATTACCGAGTGAGCATGAATTCTGGAGTCGCGGAATTTCTGCCTGTGCCATTTGTGATGGCGCGACCCCGATCTTTAGAGGAGTTCCGCTTGTGGTGATCGGTGGAGGAGATACCGCCGCAGAAGAAGCGATCTATCTCACAAAATATGGCGATCACGTAAATCTTCTCGTGCGTGGCGATGCGATGCGGGCTTCAAAAGCGATGCAAGATCGCGTCTTGAGCAATCCTCGAATTACAGTGCATTGGAACTCCGAAGCGATCGATGTGGTCGGCGATGAGAAGCACATGACAGGTGTGAAAATTCGCAATCGGCAGACGGGTGCAGAAACCGTGGTCGAAGCGAAAGGATTGTTTTATGCGATCGGTCATACGCCCAATACTGCTTTGTTTAAAGGTCAAATCGAACTGGATGAAGTCGGCTACATCAAAACCAAGCATGGTTCTGTCGAAACCAGTCTAGAAGGAGTCTATGCCGCAGGTGATGTGCAAGACCATGAATTCCGACAAGCGATTACGGCAGCGGGAACAGGCTGTATGTCGGCAATGTTGGCTGAGCGCTGGCTGTCGGTCAACGGCTTAGTACAAGAGTTTGAACGTATTGAAGCAGATGTGCCAAATGAGGAAAACACAGCCCATCCTGCTTCTGAGCAAGTGGTCGAATTTAGTTTGGAAAGTACCCGACATATTGGGGGGCTAGCGTTGCGCAAGCTGTATCACGAGAGCGATCGCTTAATTTTGGTCAAGTATGCTTCTCCGAGTTGTGGTCCTTGTCATACGCTGAAGCCCATTCTCAGTAAAGTTGTGGATGAGTTCGATGGCAAGATTCACTATGTGGAAATTGATATCGAAGCAGATCCCGAGATTGCAGAAGCAGCAGGCGTAATTGGAACTCCGACCATTCATATTTTCAAGAACAAAGACAAGGTGGCGGAGGTCAAAGGCGTGAAGCAAAAGAGCCAATATCGCGAACTGATTACCACTCATTTGTAATTCTACGTGGCATCTCAAAAAACCCCCAGCGAACGAGATTCACTGGGGGTTTGCTATGAATTGAATCTACGATTAAGCGAGACTCTTCTGAACGATCGAGACGAGTTGCTCTGTCCAGTACTCAACCAAATCGGAACTCTCCGCCTCAACCATGACGCGAATCACTGGCTCAGTGCCCGATGCGCGAACCAAAATCCGTCCTCGATTGCCCATAGCTGCCTCAGCATCAGCAATTGCCTGCTGCACTGAGTCATTTTGATGCCAATTTAAGCGCTGAGTCCGATCTTCAACGCGCACATTGCGCAGCAGTTGAGGATAAGTCTTAAAACTGCGATCAACGAGTTCTGCCAAATTTCCACCCGATCGCTGAATTAAAAGAGCCAGGTGTAAAGCCGTTAATAATCCATCCCCACTGACACTATGCTGTGGGCAAAGAATATGTCCAGACTGTTCGCCGCCCAAAGCCGCCCCATGCTTCACCATGTCTGCATGAACGTACTGATCTCCCACCGAAGCGCGAATCAACTTACCGCCTAGCTTTTCCCAAGCGCGTTCAAAGCCGAGATTCGACATGACCGTTGCCACGATCGTTGAACCGGGAAGCTGTCCTGATTCTAAGAGGTGCTGACCCCAGAAATAGAGAATGTAATCTCCATCGACAGTGCGACCTTGACCATCAACCGCTAACACTCGATCGGCATCGCCATCAAACGCAAATCCAACGTCTGCCGCATGTTCTTTCACCGCAGCTTTCAGCAAATTCAAATGAGTAGAGCCACAATTGACATTAATCCGATCGCCATCAGGATCAGCATGTAACACCGTCACATCTGCCCCTAAAGATCGAAAAACATCTGCGGCTGAGCGCGTTGCTGCCCCCCATGCCAAATCTAATACGACGCGCAATCCAGCAAACGGCTGTTCAGACTCAGCCACTAGAGGCTGGCGAATCGCCTGAATATAGTGATCAATCAATTCCGATCGATGGAAGTGCTGACCCCATTGCGACGAAATCGATGCAATTTTTCGTTCTCCTCGCAGGCAGGCTTCAATCTGCTTTTGAAGCGCGGGTGCGAGTTTTGAGCCGTCTGAGTTGAAAAATTTGATGCCATTATCTTCAGGCGGGTTGTGGCTTGCAGAAATCATCACCCCACCGATCGCATCGCTGTAATGAGTCAAATGCGCCACCACTGGAGTCGGACATAATCCTAAATCCCACACCTCCAATCCTGCCGCGCTCAAGCCCGCTGAAAGAGCCATCGCCAGCATATTGCTCGAATTACGCGAATCCTGACCGATGACGATGGGAGAACGATTTCCAGATCCTAAAACTTGTCCCGCCCAATATCCAATCTGCATCGCCAGAGGAGCCGTCAGCAATTCTCCGGCTTTTCCTCGAATCCCGTCCGTTCCAAACAAGGCAGATTCTGGTAAAGGCAACATCTCCCAATGATGGGAACGAGAAGAAAAGCGGCTGAGCGATTCAGCCTTTGATGGCAATGACACCATAAATAATCACATCCTCACACGCAATAAACTGTGATCAAACCGTTGCACCCTTGCAGTGTATCTCGACAACTGGATTGAATATAGGGATTTAGACTACACTCCTACCGCATCTAACAGTCGCTGAAACTCTCCCCAACTCAATCCCTGCTCCACAAATCGTGGATTGTTGGGATTATATGGACTTTTCAGCCGATCCACCGATTGCACGATCGCGCTATCCGGCAGGATAGGAGTATCCGGATCGAATGATGTTGGATTCATCAGCGAACTCGAAAATCCCTTAAAGATGGCAACTTGATCAGGCTGTCCGTCATGCTCGATCGACACCAATAAGACTTCGTTGGGGCACTTAATGGTGTATTGCTCTAAACGCTGTCCAATTGAATTGCTCATGGAAAAATTGCTGAAAAGAACAAAGTAAACGCACAGGTTAACTTTCCATCGCAGAGCGTTTCCGCTTGCCGAGACGGAAAAAGACGAAGTAGCCCAGATATAGGACGTAAATCACAAGTCCGACGATCCCGAAAAATCCTAAAACAAAGGGTCTGACTCCAGAGTGAATATATTCTCTGAGTAGAAACGGAGGATCGAGCCATACTCGACAAGTGGCATCTCCTAAGATCTGCTGACTTGCCATCGTCGCACAGCGCAAAACTGGAATTTGTCCAATGACTGCGATCGCGCAGTAGACTGACATCGCCCAACGCCAAGAGACGAGCGACAATTTGAGTAAATTCGACGGCGAATCTCGAATTTCTTCATTCAAGTCCGCCCAGTACCAAAGCCCAACCGGAATCAAAATTCTCGCAAGCCAACCCGAGAAAAAGCCGATCGGTAATACACCAATTAACAAGTAGACCGTAATCGCAAGCAAACTAGAGACTCGCCAATAAATAATCATGAGTCTCTGAATGGCTTCAGCTTGCTGCACCGTTGCCCAGATCAGCAGCGCTAACGGCAAAATTACAGCAAACAAGACTGCCAAACGATAATCTGTCCAAACGATTGAAGATAACCAGGCGGGAACGTCCATAACACAAAAATCTAAACGGGTGGTTCAGCCTCATCAGTATATAAAGGAAATTCAGGATTTCAGCGTTTTTGACTGTACTTTGCGACCGTCTGCGCTAAAGCAGTCAGATCGATTGGCTTAGAAACGTAATCGACGGCTCCCGCTTCGAGACATTTTTCGCGATCGCCTTTCATTGCCATTGCCGTCTGGACAATCACCGGGATGGATCGATAGCGTTTTCTCGATCGTAGCTGTTGGGTTAAGGTGAGTCCATTCACCTCAGGTAGATGAATGTCCATCAAGATCAGGGCAGGAATCGATTGCTTCAGGGATTGCCACATTTCTTGGCTGTCTTTTGACCAGGTGACCTCGTAGCCGAGTTTGCAGAGGTAGGTAATGACTAGGCGGGCGTTGTGGGCGTTGTCTTCGACGAGGAGGATGTGGTTGGAGCGGGTAGGGTTAGAGGCAGTGGGCTTCGCTGCGGTTTGCAAAGCGGAGTGGGTTTCGCTAGGTTTCGTGCGGGTGCGCGTGCTTTGCAAAGCGGAATGGGAGAGGGGAATTGGAGAGTGAGGGAGTTCGTTTGCAGGGGGTGAGAGGGGAGTGCTGAGGGGAAGGGCGATCGTGAAGCGTGACCCTGCTCCGAGTTCGGATTCGAGACGAACCCAGCCACCGTGGAGTTCGGCGAGCTTTTGGGTGAGAGTGAGTCCTAAGCCTGTGCCTTCCCCTGGGGTGGCGTTTTTGAGTTGGGTGTAGGGGCGGAAGAGGAGTTGCTGCTGTTCGGGAGAGATGCCTGTTCCGGTGTCCCAGACGGTGAATTCGATAAAATCGTCGATCGCTTTTACTTCGAGTCCGACCGAACCGCGATCGGTAAACTTCAGAGCATTGGAGAGCAGATTAAATAACATCTGCTTCAGGCGCAGTGGATCGGCGGCAACGGTGGTAACGTCGGGTGCGACGACCAGTTTTAGGGGAAGTCCTTTGTCGTTTGCTTTTTCTTGGACGAGTTTTAGCGAGAGTTTGCAGACTTCAATCACATCTACGGTCTCTTGCTGTAGGGTGAGTTGATTTGCTTCAATTTTGGAAAGATCTAGGATGTCATTGATCAGCGCCAGCAGGTGCTGACCGCTGCTGAGAATGATTTTGAGATACTCCTGGTGGCGCAGATTGGAGGGGTTATAGCCTTGTTCACGTAGGAGATGGGTGAATCCGAGAATTGAACTCAGGGGAGTGCGGATCTCGTGACTGGTGTTCGCGAGAAATTCACTTTTAAGTTTGCTGATTTGCGTTAGTTCTTGCTTTTCTGCTTTGAGAATTTGACATTGCTCGATCAGAGCGGCGGTCTTTTTACCGTGGCGAGTCACCTGCACCGTCTGAGAAATGGCACGGCTCACGCATTGATCGCGCAGTTGGATCAGAAGGGGGTCGATCGAGGTTGTCGCGATTGGAGAAGAAACGGTGACTAACCAGCCGTAAGTCGTTTTGCGATCGCACAGTTCCCAGGCGTTTTGCCATTCGAGTTGGCGGAGTTTTTGTAAATCAGCGAGATCAAATGTGCGACCGAGTTCAAGTTCGATCGCGTGGCGGGCAATGCAGATTGAAGGGCTGAGTTGCACCACCGAGCCTGCTAAGTGCTGAATCTCAAATTGCTCTTCAGTGGGAAGGGCAATGGCGACAATCTCGCCAGATAGAGCATGACCTAATTCGTCGGCGAGCGTTTGCCAGAGTTTTGCTTCAGTTGGAGCCGAATTCAAACAGTCTTGAAGTCGGGCGTTGAGATGATTGAGGAATCGTTCGATCCAGAGTTCGGCTGCAAGTTGATTCGTCGCGCAGGAGTCGGATTGCGCGAGAACTTGGCGCAGTGACGCACTGATAGCGCTTCCTCGGATCGTCTGATGTAGATGCAATTGCGTAGTCATGCCGCAGTCTCAATCGATAACGGGGTCTGAAAGTTTGAAACGGGCAACTCTGATGGCTCTGGGGGGTAGCACAAGATGAAACGAGTTTCACAGTTCAATCCTACCGAGATCTACTGAGAACTTAGAACTGGCAGGTCGGAGACTTAACTAAAGCCTTAAGATTTTGTACGGAAGTATGAAGCTTAGAATTCCCGACGTGAAAAAATTAGCGACGCGATCGTGAGCGTAAAGGCAATATAAAGAATTGCATAGGCGACGTTTCCCAATAAAATTTGCGGAGATGGAATCAGGTGATAGACGGCTTGATTTTTTAAATCTAATCGCGCGAGATCCGGCAAAATCAGATACAGCCCTTGGGTTGCTGTTTCGACGGAAGGATTTTTAGTCAATTTGCCAAATTTCACAATGTCCTGACTAAGTTGTCCCATCAGGTAAATTCCGAAGGTCAACATCATTGCCAGCAATGATGTTGTAAAGACACCAAAGAGAATCGCGATCGCGCTAATTAGCGACAACTGCAACAGCAAAAAACTCGAGGAGATCAAGAGATTCGACAGGGAAAATGGAACCTTTGCTGCCCAGAGAATTCCGAGCGCGATCGCGCTCATTACCGTAATCAAAACGGCTAAGACCGCAGACAATCCTAAATGCTTGCCGATGATAAACTCTGTACGACTTACAGGCTTTGCAATCAGGACAAAAACGGTGCGCTTTTCAATTTCTTTGTTGACTAAGCCTGTGCCGACGAAAATTGCGACGATTAAGCCAATGACAGGCATTGCAGCGAGGGTGAGATCGAGGAGAATCTTTTTCTCAGTTGCGGCGGCTACTTGCGGGAGTAAGTAATTGGCGAGGAGAATTCCTCCCGCATAGAACGCAATCAGATAGAGAATTCGATCGCGAATCACTTCTCGAAACACATTTGCCGCGATCGCGCCAATCCGATTAAACGTACCGCCAACGGTTAAAACTGCCTCACTCATTGCTTTTTCTTGCCTCAATGGGGAACATCAGATTCCCCATTTTGCCCGAAGAATTACGATCTGGCTTGTTTGATTTGTTGCGGCTGAGTGATGGTTCCACACTGAACTGTGCCCACAAGTCTGGGTGTGGTTGGAGCGGTTGCCGCCGGAGCATTATTGTTGAAATTAAATTGGGTGGGAGGTCCTTGTCGGCGCGATTGTGAAATCCGACAAGTGCGGCTGAGTTCGTAGCCGCCTGAGCGAGAAGTGGGCCCTGTCCATATCGCTCTCAACTGCAAATCGTAGGCGGCTGAGGTCACCTGTGTCTCAAGATTCCATAGATCAGCCTCAGCCACACGCGGCAGTTGCGATCGCACCTGTTGCTGGAGTGCGGGTCGGTTTTGGTCGAGTTGTTCTAACCAGCGTTCGACCTCTGACCAGGGCTTGCCTTCGAGTTGCGATCGCACTTCTTGAGCGGCGATATTCAGCATATCTGCACCTCTTGAGAGGGCAGCAGCTTTGTCAAATTGTGCGGGTCGCCAGACAAAGGCACTCCGGGAGAGATCATCTGCACGTAGAGAAGGATACTGTGCCATCCAGGTGTTGATTTGGAAGTAGAACTGGAACCAGCAGCTTAAGACCAAATTGGAGAGTAAGACCAGAATAATGTCTTGGCGATGGTCTTTTTTGGGGTTGGTGTAGATTGGGCTTTTGGTTTTGGGATCAGATTTGACAAATTTTGGACAGGCCCAAATGATCGAGGAAATCGGAGGCCAACTAATAAAGGCGGCTTGTGTCGGAACCGTCCTCCCTTCGATCGTGCCAAAAAACCAAACACAAACCAAGGCTCCAACGAGCCAGGGTCCGAGGAATAGATTAAAAAAGGTCAGTTTCTTTTTGACGGTTGGTTCGTAAATAAACCACCAAACTCCTAAGACGAGGAAGAGCCAGCCAAAGGATGAAATGATCCGCTGAGCGATTTGGGGTTGAGGTGAGGTGGTGAGTGCTGCGACAAGAGCGCTAAAGATGCTGAGAAAGATTAGCGTTTGCCATGATGCCCACTGCGGCGGCTGCATCAGCTTACGAACTTCTTTAAATGCGTCGTTAATTAATGCCATAGTCGATTTGTTTAAAAGCTTGCGGGGGGTTCAGAGAATGTCCGAATCGCGATGATTAGGGTGATTGCGGAAAAGCTGGCCGCATTTGCCCAAAGGACTGCAAGCGCGCGATTTGGAATTTCTGCAAAAGATTGACGCTGAGCTTTCCTGCCCTGAAATTTGGTGCGATCGCGGACTTGGATTTCTGTCGGTTTTTTGTTTTCTAAAATCAAGTCGAGCCAGTCGAGGCTTTGGAGCTTGACAATAAATGTGCCGAGAAAGGTGATGAAGGCGAGACCAATTAATACGGGAGGTGTGCTTGTCAGATCAAAAAAGACATAGTTGATCAATTGCTGTCGCCAAGCCGGGGGAAGCCAAGGCTCGACGATGAAAAATACAAACCACCCGAAGACCGTTGAGAGGAGGTTTGCGGTCGCGGCATATTGAATACTCGATTTTCTACCAATCCCAAGATATTTTTGAAGAACCAGGGATTCAACCGCGATCGCCAAAACGAGAAACAGCAGTTGATATAAGATCGTTCGCAGGGGCAGCACATCCGACATAATCTGTTTTGCACAAATTCACAAGAAGATTGTAAGTGCAGTTGTTTGGGTTTGCATTAAAAACTTCAAGGATTTAGAAGCATTTAAGCGGTTCGGTTTTATGAAATCATGGGATGTGGTCAGAACTACGATCGGGATCATGCCACTTAAGGCTAATCCGCCAATATCGATCAAACGCGCAATCTGGCTTCTCATACAACCGTTCAAGCTTATACGAATTAAGGCTTCTAGAGTCAGCAGCCTGAATCCGGAGAATGAATTAAGCCGGAATTTTCCGTTGTTGAAGCACTTTAGAATGAAGCAGTCTCAATTCAGCATCGGTTTATGTCTCAAGTCAAAATCGGCATTCTCGGCGGCAGTGGTCTTTACAGAATGGAGGCACTCAAAGACATCGAAGAAGTGCAGATCGAAACGCCGTTCGGCTCTCCGTCGGATGCGCTCATTGTTGGAACTTTAGAAGGAACACGAGTGGCTTTTCTCGCTCGTCATGGACGCAATCATCATTTACTGCCGTCTGAATTGCCGTTTCGCGCCAATATCTATGCGATGAAGAGTCTGGGGGTTGAGTATCTGATTTCAGCTTCAGCGGTAGGGTCATTGAAAGCGGAAATGAAACCGTTGGATATGGTAATCCCGGATCAGTTTATCGATCGCACCTTTGGGCGAAGTGGCACATTCTTTGGAGATGGGATTGTGGCTCACGTTGCCTTTGGCGATCCGGTCTGTCTTCAGTTGGCAAAAGTGTTAGGAGATGCGGTTGAGAGTTTGCAGCTTGAAGCAGTAACGCTGCATCGAGGGGGAACTTATGTCTGTATGGAAGGTCCAGCTTTTTCGACCAAGGCAGAGTCAAATTTGCATCGCAGTTGGGGTGCTGCGGTGATTGGGATGACAAATTTGCCAGAGGCGAAGTTAGCGCGGGAGGCGGAGATTGCTTATGCGACTTTGGCGTTAGTGACAGATTACGACTGCTGGCATCCGGATCACGATAGTGTGACGGTTGAGATGGTGATCGGAAATTTGCAGCGAAATGCAGTGAATGCCCAGCAGGTGATTTTGGAAACGGTGCGGCGATTGAGTGCGAATCCGCCCAGTTCTGAGGCGCATTCCGCTCTGAAGTATGCAATTTTGACTCCGAAGGATCGGATTTCGGCAGCGGTTAAAGAGAGACTCAGATTGTTGATTCGCAAATATATGTAATCAAATCGTGCGATCGCGCATTTTTCCATCAGCGCGATCGCTTGCATTCGAGGCAGCAACTTAGAACGACTAAAGCAACCCTCGATATCGAATAAAAACAAGCACGATCGCCCATGATCCGAGCGCAACTTTGATCGCCACCAAAATGTTTAATAGGGGCAGCACTCCACCGCTAATCAAGGCTCCCGGCTCACCATGCGGCAATTCATATCCGGCTAAAGTAATGACCGATAGCCCAATAAACACTAGCACCGAGATCTTTTCCCAAGTGGCAGCTTTCCATTTGTGATAGATCGCTTCTAACCATTCTGGCGAAGAGGTAATCGCAATTAGCCCGATCGCAGTTCCGCCTGCCACTCCTGCTGCAAATCCGCCCCCCGGACTGAGATGCCCACGAATTGCAAGTTCAATACTCACCAAAGCACAGATCGTCGCGCCCAATCTAGCCAGCACGATCGAGGCTTGATCTGTAAAATGATGCACCTTACTCGGTGGCTCATTTGATAAAAGATACTTTGCACCTAGAATTGCGATCGTAAATACAATCACTTCAAAAATCGTGTCATAGAGCCGATTTCTAAAGATAATTCCTGAAACCGCATTGATCACGCCACTCTCTTTGACAACGGTTTCGGTGATCGAGAACGGTAGTTCTGGAGCAGGATTAGGCATTAAGAGAAATTTCACATAGAGCGCTAACCCGGCTGCGATGTAGAGCCACCTCATTACTTCTCTCCTTGATACGTCAGTTGAGCTTGGGGAAATGCGAGTTCGTCTTGCAAAATTTCGTAGAGTCGCGGAATGCGAATCACAGTGTCATAGCGCTCTAACTCTCGCACACAAGTGGCATGAATCTCTTTTGTTATCAAAGCTTGCTCTAAATCCTGCCGATCGCGAAACGCAACGAGTTCTACTCTGAGATAGTGTTTGCTCATCACCGATCGCACATTCTCGATCATCGGTTCTAAATTCTCTTCTTTGAGAATTCCAAGCCGCATGACAAATGACGATCGCACGGTGACTGCATACAGCATGACGGCAAGTAAACTTCCCATCAAAGCTTCGGTTAAGCCGACATCTCCCGCGCCGAGTACTGCATAGAGCAAGGCTGCAACCGCGCCTAAAACGCCGCGCAGAATCAAAGCATGATAAGGATTCGTCTGAAAGACGAGCATTGCAGCCACGATCGGCAATAGTATGGCAATGATATAGTTCTCAGTCATAATCTGGCTCCTCACTACTCGAACAGTGAGCTAACACATAGCCCAGCATCGTATTCCAAATCATCAGGCAGAAGAGTGCTAGTAACAGTAATGACCATCGATTTGGAATTCTTAAAAACAATCCAAAAATAATCGTCATTGAGCCGAGTGTGTCCGCAACCGACAAACTGTGGAGCTTGTATAACACCGATCGCTTGGTCGGCAATACTGCTGTCCCCCAAAACCAGAAGGCGACTCCAATACCGATCAAAATATCGCTGAAAATATTGATCATCCGTCGTTCATCCTCTTGAGAATATGGGCGAGCAGCATCATGCCAGCATTGCCAACACTGAGAATAATCACTGCGACAATTCCAATCATCCAGTCATCTCGCATCACTGCGATCGTTAACGCAATGATCGCCGCCTTAGATGAAACACTGGCAAATGCCAGCATTGTTTGCCAAACATCTTCGTCTTTCCAGGCTTCATAGAGCGGAATTAGCAATGCAATCAGCATTCCAATGAGCAGAATATTCATGACGCATCCCTCCGTACCCGATGGACTTCATACCAGCCCTCTTCGTCATGCTTCGTCACGATCGTTTTCGGGGTGAATGTGATCAAGAAGATGTCGAGAAAGATCATTCGGGGTGATCTCTGGGCTGGAACTCGTTCCCTGACCATATCTTCATGGCGATGCGGACGAAACATAATTTCAAAAGCTTCTTGATAAGCAACTGGAATTACAGTGATGATTCTTTTGAGCGATCGCAGCCATTCTCTCAACGTTTCTGGAGCCGTATAGCTCCGAGGTAAAAGAAACGCAATGCACAGTCCAATCACCACATTTGCTGCACTAAAATCGGCAGTGAGCAAAAACCAGAGAATGAGTCTTACAAGTACATGTCCAATCATGCCACTGCCATCCAGAACAATAGAACTAACGTCAAACCCATCATGCCAACGATATGATCAAACTGTTCTAGCATTCGTGGCAGTTTGACAGTGGCTCGTCGAAAAATTACCCAGTAAGCTAACCAACCACCACCGATCGTTGCGAGAGCTTTCACAATATTTTCGACGGTATAAGCTTGGAGATAGCCAACATTGGCGAACAGTAATCCACCGAGCAAAAGCACGATCGCCGCGATAAATCCAGAACGAATTTTCTCGCCTGTATTTCCATGCGGTAGAAAGATAAATTTTGCGAAAGCAGTTGCCGTTCCAACAGCACAAATATTCATGGCGATCGCTTGCCAAGGCAATAAGTTTTTAGAGGTGAAAACCTTCGCCCCAAATCCAGCCCACAAAGGCGACCCAGAAATTGAAAGACTCGCAATCACTAAGGCAATCCAGATCGGAGTCTGAATTGTCTTCGTCTGCAATTCTTTGAAGTCCCGACTGGGAAAATTTCCAACGAGTAAAAACAGCGCCGATTTTACTAACCCATGCGAGAGTGTATAAAAGCCTGCTGCCTCCGGTGCTGCGATAATGAATCCCAATTGTGAAACAGTGCTAAAGGCAAGCATCCGTTTCGTATCTCTCTCAAACACTGCGTAGAACACGCCTAGAAGCGTTGTCGCAACTCCGAAAATTCTGACGATCGGATCAATCTCATCCAAAATCAAGGCACATCGAATCATCGCCAGCATACTCGCTTTGACAACTACACCCGAGAGCAAAGCCGAGACAGGGGTTTCTGATTCAGAGTGCGTCGTCGGCAACCATAAGCCTGAGATAAACACACCCGCTTTGACCAGCAATCCGAGAAAGATTAGGGCGACGGCTTCGGGCGGCGAATTTCTCAGTCCGGTAAAGCTGAAAGAATGCTCTGCCTGATAAACTAATGCGGCTCCAATCAGATAGAACAGCATCGCGATATTGCTAGTAAACAGATATCGCAACCCGACCCAAATACTGCGATCGGTTCTCGGATAAGCAATCATCAGAAATGCTGCAATGCCGCTGACTTCTAGGGCAATGTAGAGACTGACAAAATCCGAGCAAACAAATGCCGCATTCAAACTGGCATGTAGAATCAGCGTTTGCGCGTAAAAGAAGGTCGATTTGCTCGTCTGCCAGCAATAAAATAGGACGGCAAGCGTGACGATCGCATTCGTCAAAATGAAGTAACCTGTCAACGAATCAACCGTTAACGTCACTCCAAAACTATCTAATAATTTCAGATTCAACG
>JALOOO010000340.1 GCA_025454375.1 Leptolyngbya sp. Prado105
CTGCTGCACAGCTCGGAAAAACAAAGAAGAAGAATAAAGGAAAAAGCTCGAGCGAAGGGTCTCAGAATAGGACAACGGGACGCCGCGATTCGGTTACCCAGGTTGCGTGCAGCTGTGCTTCCGGAGTAGCATGCAGCAGATGACGCATTCCATTTCCTGCCCCGGTGGCACCGAGTACTACCGCCAGGATACAACAGCGGCGCGCGGAGGCCGCAGGCGCACTCGCGGGGGCACTAGCACGGCCACAGCCAGCGCACGCGTCCCCAACGAGCTGCCGCTGCGGTCCAAGACAGCCAGAAATGCTGCCGACGACTGCCCGGCTCGGGCAGGGCGTCCGTCCCATCTGCGCCGTAAAAGGCAGCGCGCATGCAAAGCGTCACCTGGGCCGGCCGCTGTCCCGGGCGGTGGCGCCCAGGCAGACCGGGCCGCTGCAATGCCCCTGGCACCGCCGCGCGCCAAAGATCTCGGCAATTGCCGGAACATTCCACCCTTGGGCGTTGAGTCGCAACATATGGGCGCGGTCTCGTGTTCGCTGCGGCACAGTTTGAGCCAACCGCAATTCGCTTAAGGTCAAATCTTCTTCCTCAGTCAATGTGATCCGAAGGGGAGCAGGCATCTGGCATCACCCATTTGCTAGAACTACTCTCTTTATATTATATTTAATTTCACCTTTCTACTTATCTTATCCTTCAGGCACAGTTAAACCTATCTTTAGAATTGAGATCAGCCAAATTAGAAGGCTGCGAACAGCCTCGATCGCACCGAAGACATCCCACTCTCTCCAATGACTTTCCAGAGACAACCCTTGAACTTCCAAAGCTGACGCACGAGCTTCTAGCACTCACCTCCTGAGCTTCCGAAGCTGACGCACGAGCTTCCAAAGCTGACCCGCGATCGCTCAAAGCTGACACCTGAGCTTCCGAAGTTCACCCCTTGAGCTTCCAGAGCCGATTGTTGAACTTCCCAAGCTGACGCACGAACTTCCAACACTCACCGCATGAGCTTCCAAAGCTGACCCGCGAACCTCAGAAGCTGACCCGCGAACCTCAGAAGCTGACGCATGAGCTTCCAAAGCTGAATCAGGGAAAAAGGTTCGATTAATGCTTGGGTGATCGAGCAATTGGGTCTAGCCAGAATCTTGAGCAATCAAACAGAGCAGTAAATTACGGTCATTCCTACACAGAAGAACTAGCGAAATTGCTCGGTCAAGGCGATAACGATCGCAAGAGGGTGTTATGCACTTATAAGCTATCTAATTGATGCAGAAGATTAGTAGTTGAGCGAAACGAAGACTTCGTGATAAGGGACGACTCCTGCAACGGCATGACTCACCTGTCGGGCGATCCGTGGGTTTCGTTTCATCAACCAAATCAGTCCATAATTCATCAAGGAAAACTTTCTCCACGCTCGAATCCCTAGACCCGCTCGCAAATCGGCTTCAAAATGAGACTCGTAGAGATACTGCCAGTTCTCTGATGCTGCATCAGATGTGCGGCTCATATTGATCGCTTGGGCAACATGAAAGCCACTCAAAACAGCATTTGCAATGCCCTCACCTGTTAACGGATCAGTGAGATTTGCAGCATCTCCGATCTTGAGGATTTTTCCATCGACTACTTGATTGCCCCGTTTAGCGGTTGCAAGTGGAAAGACTTTTGGCGATCGTTGACTGACAATCTTCGTGCGGAGTTGGCGGGCAATGTTGTTGCTCTGAATAAACTGCTGAAATAGTTGAATGATATTCGTGTTGATTGTTTTATACTCATCCAACCAAACGCCCACACCCACATTGAACTTAATCAGATCCTGCTGTGTTGCAACTGGGAAAATCCAACCATAGCCATTCACGCCTAAGCTGCGATCGAAGTGAATTTGCGCTTCCGTCAACGCCGTTTCTGAGACATCGTGCCGATTCACCATCCAGTAAGCCCGAATTGCGATCGCTGTAACCTCACCCGCCGAAACCCCTCGTGCATCAATGATCATATCAAAAGCATCCGGCAATCCTTGGTCTTGCCAATCCTGCTTGTTTACGGTTTGAGTGAGAACCTGACATCCGGCATCAATCGCTTTAGTGTAAAGCAGGTAGTCAAACACAAATCTAGGAATGCAATACGCTTCCAGTTTGGTCAGTTCACTATGCTCAATCTGATTCGAGACGCCGAGAAAGAAGCGATGAATCGGTGCATATTCCGCAGCTAATGTTCTGATGTTCTGCGGATAAATTCCCATTGTAGAGAGGGCTTGAATCGATTCGATGCTAATTCCATCGCCACAGACTTTATCTCTTGGAAATCGATGTTGATCAATCAACGTAACATCATGTCCACTTTGCGCTAGATGGTATCCGGCAGAACATCCAGCAGGTCCTGCACCGACGATCGCAACTTTAGCCATCCTTCAACCTCAATGGGATAACAGTAAACGACTCCGAAAGAAAAAGGAGGCGGGACTTCCCCCAAACTGAATTAACTGCCTTGCGATCGTTTGCACCTCCTGTTGCTGCTTCACCTTCTTATTAGATAAATAAACACCTAACAAGGCTTGATTGATTAACTGATGAAACTGAGTATGTGGTAGTTGAGCCACACTCTTTTTAGCATTATGAATAAAATGTTGGAATCGTTCAAGCAACTCCTCATTGTTTCGATAGTAAGAACAAAAGTTCAAATCGCCATTGATGCGATCTTCTTCTTGATCGATCAAATAATCCAACAAGATATGTAAGCCTTGAACCCAAGGGAAATAACTATTTCTGATTTGAGTGATGAGTCCATCGGGTAAATCGCGATCGCAGGCATAAGCTACCAAGCAAAAGATTCCGAGTGTTGATCCAGCACAAGCAGAAAATTCATACCACCGGAGTTCAGGAAGGTGTTTCTGGTGTGAAGAAAACCACGTTTTCAAACGAGGAACTCGCTCTTCGATCTGAACATGCTTATGAACTTGCAAGTCGCAATAATAGTTCGCAAGTTCATACAAAGCAGGGGCTAGTCTTGCATAGTTGGGCAGCTTACCCAGAACGTCTTGACAGGTTCTCACTAGATTTTGTAAATAGCCTCCATCCGCTTGCTCGTTCCGAAACCGATAGTAGTTTACGCCTTGTGCATCTGGTGTCAGTGCATGAATGAGAGATTCATGTAAGGCGCGAAAATCTTCAGGATCGAGTGAGGTGCTGCGATCGCACAAGTTATCCAGATAGTCACTAATCGTTTGATACGCAACAATAAATTGAATCGCATCCTGCCAATGGTGTTTAGCCAGTAACGCATAGAGCGAACCCCCTTCGCAGTGAAACTGCTTGGTTCTCAGACTTGCCAAGGCTTGTTGACGTAGTTCTGGATTTGGAATTTGCTGCGCCTGACTTTTCCAGCGATCCAAATGGTTACGAACGGCTGGCAAAACTTTGAAGCAAGTTTCTAACATAAGTGCCCAAGGAGAAACCGGAACAGTGATCATGAGAGTAATGTTTGCAATTGCCCAAGACTAAGAACCACAATGGTTATGACTCTAGAAAGATTTGCATTGCTCAACCTCTACACAAAGAAAGACTCTGTTTACTCCCGATTCTCCGACTGTTACCCCCTTGGAAGTAGACTTTCCAAACATTCTGCAAATAACAATACAGATTCAATGTCTACCTTTTTTTCAATTCCAGCATAGTCCTGAAGCGCGATTCTCTCTGTCGAAGGAGGGAATCGGAGCCGAGGCAAAACCAACAGGATGAGGAAGAGTAACAAGTTCAGGATCGTGAAATGAGTGACTATGATGTGATTCAGGCTAATTCTTGGAATTAGCGGATACTTTCAGCAGGGATCAGCCATCCTGTGACCGAACAGCGATCGCTGTTCACCGACGCGAAAGAATTGCTATTGCTTTGAGCAAGCACTGAAGTCGGTTTTAACAGGAGCCAACTGAGCAGAAAAAATATAGCCGTCAGAAGTTGCAGGAGTTCTAGAGCGGTGATGACCGAATTGGCATACACTGCGACCCCTCGTTCGATCAGTCCAAAGCACCAAATTAGGATGAATAATATCCAGATTCCCTGTCTCCAGGAGGCTAAAAATGAGCGAATTCCAAGCGATGGTTGAGCGTCCATAACAAATTGGAGTTGTTTTCAAATCAATCAAAACAGGATTATTGTTAAAGTCTTTGGAAAAACGAAGTTACAGCAAGACTGGCAAATAAGCAATGATGCTAGCAACACAAGTTCAAACGCAAAACCCTTCTAGGTCTGCCTCATCCAGTGCAAGTCCCATTTCATTCAGTGAGAGGAGAATCGAGAGCAGTAACATCGAAACCAGTAAGAGCGATCGAAACATTGTCATAGCAAATCCGGTTAGTGTTCATGCCATTGATCGTGACAAGCTGATCGCGCTCAGGAGGGCGTTTCTGCTGCGCTTTCTCGTGGCGCTGCCCGGGCTCGAATATCAGGATGCCTTCGGCCAAGGGGCCGATGAAATCGC
>JALOOO010000341.1 GCA_025454375.1 Leptolyngbya sp. Prado105
ACGCTCCCCAATTCGGGTCAAGACCGTTAGAATCGTTCAAGCCCTGCATATCTCGGACGGGTTCTTTAAAAGACTGACACTTTCCTAACTCCATGCTGCGAATTATCACTCAGTGGTCTGAGGCAACATCCGAACTGCGACGCATTTGCGATCGCACTAACGACGATCAAGTTGTACATAAAGAAGCAACAGTCCGGGAGGTACTGCAAGCTGTCAAACGTCAAGGCGATCGCGCTCTTTTGGCATACACCTTAGAGTTTGACCAACAAGAATTAAAACCTGAAGAGTTAAAAGTAAGCCCGCTAGAAATGGAAGCGGCTTATCGTCAGGTTTCGGGCGAGTTGATCGATGCGATTCGGCTTGCCCGCAAGCAAATTGAAGCCTTTCATCGTCAGCGTGTGCCAAAAAGCTGGGTGCATTTTGGTGACGATGATGTTGTTTTAGGCAAGCGTTATACTCCTGTCGATCGTGCTGGTTTATACGTTCCAGGTGGAAAAGCATCGTATCCGAGTACAGTTTTGATGAATGCGGTTCCGGCGATCGTGGCTCAAGTGCCAAAGATTGTCATGGTCACTCCTCCAGGCAAAGATAAAGCAGTGAATCCAGCCGTTCTCGTTGCGGCTCAAGAAGCAGGCGTGAGCGAGATCTATCGAGTTGGTGGAGCGCAAGCGATCGGCGCTTTAGCTTATGGAACGGAGACAATCCCGAAAGTCGATGTGATCACAGGTCCTGGCAATATCTATGTCACCTTGGCGAAAAAACTGGTCTATGGAACGGTTGGAATCGATTCGCTAGCAGGTCCGTCTGAAGTTCTGATCATTGCCGATCACACGGCACATCCGACGCATGTGGCAGCAGATATGTTGGCGCAGGCGGAACATGATGCGATGGCGGCTGCGATTTTGATTACGACCGATCCAATCTTGGCGCGGAAAGTCGTTGATGAAGTGGAGCAGCAATTGGTTGATCATCCCCGTGCGACTTTGACGGAGAAAGCGATCGCGCATTACGGTCTAGTGATTGTGGTCGAATCGCTCGAAGCGGCTGCCAGCCTTTCCAATGAATTTGCTCCAGAGCATCTAGAACTCGAAGTTGCTGACCCTTGGGAACTGTTGCAAAATATCCGTCATGCGGGGGCAATTTTCCTCGGCGATTCGACTCCTGAAGCGGTGGGAGATTATCTCGCAGGTCCAAATCACACGCTGCCGACTTCTGGTTCGGCTCGGTATGCGTCGCCGTTGGGGGTGGAGACGTTTTTGAAGCATTCGAGTTTGATTCAATATTCGCCGATCGCGCTTCAGAAAGTTGCGAGTGCGGTGGATATTTTAGCAACGGCTGAAGGCTTGCATTCTCATGCAAATTCGATTCGAGTGCGCAAAGATTCGGTGATTAAGCCCGAATGATGGTGAAGTCGTCCAGCACAAAAAGTCATCGCACAAGGGATTCTTGTCCGCATAGCGCATGATCGTGATCGCACATGTTCTTCTTCAAACAAGTAATGTGGAACAGTCAGAACGCGATCGTATCTACCGATAGCTCACGAAGATTAAGGGATTCCTGTAGTTTTTGAAACTCCAGAAATCGAGCGCTACAGTCAAAGTGGGACGCTCGATAGGGAGGTGGATCAATGCTCAATACAGTGCTAGTTGCGATCGATGTAGCGGAAGCTTCTGCAAGCCAGGTGCTAAGCATGGTCAAGGACTTAAAGTTAGAAGCGCGATCGAAAGTCGTTTTGTCACATGTTGTGCCAACGAATCAGTCTGAAGTCGATATTGTGGTCGATCGACCCTCTGCTGATTTAGAAAGCTTTCCCTACGCTCAGATTGAAAAGCAGTTACAGACGTATCAAGAGCGATTGGAGTGTCAGAGCGAACTCGAAATCGTTACAGGCGATCCAGCCGAAGAGATTTTGAGACTGGCAAAGATTCATAGTGCGGATTTGATTGTGCTGGGGAGCCGAGGATTAACCGGAATGAAGCGAATTCTACTCGGCTCCGTTAGTAGTCAGATTGTTGAAGATGCACCTTGTTCTGTCTTAGTTGTGAAGCCAAAGTAATTGAGCGATCGATTACTTTGCCCCATATGAGGTTGAAAACCCGATATGGGCTAGAAATCCTAATGAACCAAAGAACGAACGAGCTTCTGAGCTTCGGCAACAGAGTACGAATGGTTGTATAACACTCCACCCGGTTCTTGATGAATCACCTGATTCAAATCGCCCGTATCAATTCCAGCAAAACCGCTATCTGTAATGAGTTGAGAGACGATCGCTTTTGCCTCTCCGTCATCACCACAGTAGAATAAAGCGATCGGATCAGCCCGATGTGCTTCATTGGCAAATGTTGCTGTCGGGAGTGTGTTGTAAGCTTTGACGACTTTAGCCGTTGGCACTTTTGCCGCGAGTTCTAAGCCTGAGCTTGCATCAGGAACGCGGTAATTTGTGTCATCTTTACGCATGTAGGGATTCGTCGCGTCAATGATGATCTTGCGATCTAGACCGCCTGCTGCGGAAATTGCTTCATCGATCGTCCAATAATAGCAAGCGAGAAAAATCACATCAGAGAATGCTCCAGCTTGTGCGATCGTTCCAGCCTGCGCGGTTTCTCCAGCAGTTGCAACTAATTCAGATAGTTTCTCTGGATTTCGAGAGCTAAACAATACTTGATGCCCAGCTTTTGCCCAATGAGTCCCGATCGTTCCACCAATTCCACCTGCACCAATCACGCCGATTTTCATTGCTTTTTCTCTGCAAGTTGTTTCTGCAATTTCAACCAGCAGTGTAGATGAATTTATCGGCAATTTGGGAGAAGAAGTGTTGCAAAAACGTCATAACTCTCAAACTTCTGAGGTTTTGAAAGTCTCAGAAGTTTAGCTCCATAGGCGGTTTTTTAACGAACTTGCGGAATTTCCCACTCGCCATGCGGTGGGGATAGATAGCGACAGCGCGGTAGCGCTAATATCCTAGATACCTATACGAAAGACTTATCACTAATTCTAATTATGCTAAGATGTAGTTATGAAACACGCTGTCAAGGTACGAATTTATCCAACCCCTGAGCAAGTCGAATCGCTGTCAAAAGCGTTTGGTTGTGCGAGATGGTTCTGGAATAATTCACTTGCTGAAACCAATCAACTCTACAAAGAGACGGGCAAAGGGTTGTCTCGTCAGGGAATGAATGACCGACTTCTCGCACTCAAAAAAGAGTTTGAGTGGTTAGCGGAACCTTACAGTCAAGTGCTGCAAAGCGTGTCTCTAAACTTGTCGAGAGCGTTCATCAACTTCTTTGAAGGACGGGCAAAATTTCCCAACTTCAAATCGAAGCATGGTAAACAATCGATTCAGTATCCCCAGAATGTCAAAATCACCGATGAAGGCTTGAAGCTTCCTAAGCTTGGGATTATTCCTGCTAAGATTCATCGAACTTTTGACGGCAAATTGAAAACCGTTACCGTCTCTCTTACGCCATCTGGCAAGTATTTCGCGTCACTGTTGTTTGACGATGAACAACCAGAAGTGGAGAAATCGATTGACGGTAAAGCAGTGGGGATTGATTTGGGTCTAACTCATTTCGTAATTACGTCTGATGGCTCTAAGTTTGACAATCCGAGAACATTGAAAAGCATTCTCGCAACCTCAAACGCAAGCAACGGAAGTTATCGCGCAAACAGAAAGGCTCAAATCGTCGTAAAAAAGCGCGTCGTTTAGTGGCACGAGTCCACGAAAAGATTGCGAACGTGAGAAAAGACTTCCTGCATAAGCTCTCCCGTAAATTGGTGAACGAGAACCAAGTCATCATCACAGAAAACTTAGCAGTGAAAAACATGGTGAAGAATCACAATCTGGCAAAAGCAATTAGTGATGCCAGTTGGAGCGAGTTCACCACAATGCTCAGTTATAAAGCAGGGAATGACGGAAAAATCTATCAAGAGATTGACCGATTCTTTCCGTCTTCTAAGACCTGCTCAGTCTGCCTCAATCGAATTAGGGAATTGCCGCTTGATGTCCGTTCATGGCAGTGTCAGAACTGCGGAACAAAGCATGACCGTGACGTAAATGCAGCAATCAACATTCGAGATGAAGGTCTACGAATCTTGGCGTTAGGAACTAGCGCTACTGCCAATGGACGGGATGTAAGACCAAAGGTTGGACGTAAAAACTCCGTATCTAAGGCTGTCCCGAATGAAGTTGGAAGCCCCATCCGCCATGCGGTGGGGTAGTTCACGCCATTACTATTCCACCATCAACATTCATCACTTGTCCGGTGATGTACCCAGCAGCCGGGGACGCAGCTAAAAAGCGAATCATTTCCGCTACTTCTTCTGGTTTGCCATAGCGACCTAGCGGAATAAACTTGAGAATTTCATCTGCCTTCAAATTATTTGTCATGTCTGTTTCAATGAATCCAGGTGCAACGGCATTCACGGTAATTCCGCGACTTGCAAGCTCTTTTGCAACGGTTTT
>JALOOO010000342.1 GCA_025454375.1 Leptolyngbya sp. Prado105
GCACTTGCGCCTTGCCTGGTGTAATCATCGCTTTGACCGCTTATTTTCGAGCGATAATTTGACGCTTTCTTTGTACTCCCCTAAACGCTAGATGCGCCCCGGCTCAGGCGAATACGGGATTCTTCTTGGATACGTTGATTCGAGAAGGGGGGTGACTGCGCGACAACAGATGCGTGATTTCCTTGCCGCAGTGCAGCCTGGGATTACACCCGCTCGCTTGGTGCAGTTTGGACGCAGATTGCTCAAAGGTGTAGAAGAGACTCCAGAACTGCACGGCTTTGCTGCTCAAGACCCACAGTTTCTCGGCACAATGATGCAGTTTGCGTCGGCTTATGCACTGGCGAATCCTGATATTGCGCGGGATGCTGTGCGACAGGAGCGGGTTAGTGTCAGTTGGCAAGGTTTTTCTGGGGTTGTCGATATCGCGAGCTATGTGTTCTCGAATATCTGGTCGAGTTTGAACTGGAGGAATTTTGCAACGCTTTCTCATGCGAGTATTACTCCGAATTCGCTGGTTCACTTTCTGCGTCAGATGCCGACTTCTGCACGAAGACTGCAATTGATGCGGTCTTCTCGGAATCTACTACTTGCATCGGTGCAGTGTGGGAATCTACGATCGAACCGTCGCTATCTCGATTCGTTACTGCTAAGAGTCGCTGAACCATATGCGGCATTGGAGCCAGAGTTTTCGGGGACGGTGACCGAGGATCTGTTTTTGCATCGATTGTGGATGAATGGGGATAAGGATGCGATCGCTGAGAGTGCCTTCTGGTTGAATCAGTTTTTTGAAGGGGTGCAGACACAGGCGGATGTGGATCAGCGGATCGCGTTTGGGGAGAGGTTGTTGCAGGTGGTGAGGGAACTGCGATCGACTTCCACGTTAGTGTCTTAAATTATTCGCGCTCCTGATTTGGGCTTTCTAAATCCCTTATCCAGAGAGGCTCGATTTTTATTCCCTGAGTGATCGCGAGGAATTCGTGACAACTAATCGAATCGGGTGAAATGGTCATGCAAGGCAGAGCGATCGAGGAATTTAACGATAAGAATGACGATATGTATATCGCTGTCGCATCGGTCACGGTTTGGGTCGAAATCTAGCCACAAGCTGATGAATCTCTTCCTGCAATTGCGATCGCATCTGCTCAGCCTGCTGAAGCAATTGCGATCGACTCAATTCTACTTCAGGTAACTGTCTCGATCGCACATAGTACTTCATCTGAGTCCTCATCGCCCACACCCCCATTGATGGAAACAAGATAAACACCAAGACTAAAGGCGAAATGGGCAACATCGGCATCTTGAACCATTTTGCGAAAAAATAAGAATTCACAGCCCACGGATGGAGTAATTCATTGCCGATACAGACTGTAGAGACGATCGGGATTTGATACTGCGCACTCAAGCGTAAAAAGCTCGGGTCATACTTTGCCAATTGATATCGATGTCGCCATCCTTTGACCAATCCACGCCAACTCTCAGGCGCATAGAGCAATACTTTTTTCTCAGCCAGTGCCGTTTCAAAGCTTTCTCGCTCCGCCCGCACCCCGCCTAAAACCTGCGCCCACCCGCGCGGCAACCACCACACCAACCAAGGATGATCAAAAAAGATCGGATGCGCCAACGCTTGCACAAACCAACCCGTTTCTTCTCCAAGCAATACCCCCAAGCAGACAAAATCCCACGGAAAACACATTCCCGCATGATTGAGCGTGACAATTGCAGGAGGTTCAGTCGGTAAATTTTCCGTATTGTGTAATTCGGCTCGAAAATAGCGAGTGACGATCGGTAAAAGAATTTCTTTGCGAAATGCTTTCTGATAGACCGGATCAGGCTCAGTAAAATCCGATTTTGGCGCACGAAACCCTAATCGAATCCAGCGCAACAGCAACGCCAGATAAAATCCACCTGGAATCAAAAACAGCCCAAACTCCAATCCATTCCAGCCATCCGGATCGGGATGATAATGTTGCCAATGGCGATTGAATAAAATCAACCATCCAGGCGGATACCAAAAACAAAACCAGTCAAACCGGGAGAACTGGAAAGGCATAACGCGAAAAAAAAAGAGCTAGACTATTTTATCGATCGTATCTCTAGCGATCTTCATTCGCCAGAAGCATTTTGTCAGTCTAGCTTGAGCATTATTTGGAACTGTGAAACCAATGTAATTGACGGGAGACAGCCTTCTGCACTTCCACGCCCCAGCAATACTCTGAATGCAGAAAATCCGAACTCAGCATCAGCAAAATAATATCCGCCGCACTCAGACGGTGATCAATCTCTCGATCCCATTCCGTCCCCGCAGTAATCAATCGATCGTGCCACCTCGAAACTACACGTTGACGCTGCAAAATGTTAATCGGCTCCTCAGTCATAGCGCTTGCGTGGCAGTTCACACATTAGTTTAACGGAGAGAAAACTGACCTGAGCAATACGATCGCGCTAAATGCTCAATTAAGCGATCGCATATCCCGTATAAGGACGCACATCCTCAGGATGGAACGCCAATACAATATCCTGCTTCGGAATCCCAGCCTCAAGTAACTCACGCGTCACGCCATCTTCCGTCTCGTCTCGCTGCACCTACACCTTCCCATCAATCAAATCCAGATGCACCAGACATCCATGCACGCGCGTCTTACGATCCCAGCCTAAAGTCATTAAAAGATAGCTATCTCGCTGCTGATCGAAAATCGGTTTACAAATCAAATCCCCATGTGAATAAGGAATCTGAGTATACGGCATCAGAACAGACTGAATAATTTGACGGTACTGGTCTAGTTTTTCCATTGCAGAATCACCTCTTCCTCTGCGTCAAATACAACAAGCTTTAAACCTTCATCTTCGATCAAAAATTGTTCAATTGGCTCTTCAAATAGCGAAACATAAGTGACATTTCGCACAGCTAAATACAGCATATAGTCAGGATTCGTTCGACGCAGGACAGAACGATAGATTGCAAACTGCCCGACCGCATCTCGAAACGCTTGCATTTCCGAATCGCTAATAAAGCTTTTCACCTCAACTGCGATCTTCTGCTCTGCTCGTTCTGCCACTAGCAAGCGTTTGGCTCCCAGATCCACATACATATCCTTGCGTCCCCAACGCAAATGAAACGGGTCATGGGTAATATTCCACCCTTCTTTAATCAGTGCCCGTTTCACTGCATCATGATAGAGGTCAAGCGCTGGCATAGGAAATCTGTTTGCGAAACTTGTTTTCATTGTCGCAGCGATCGTTCATTCCAAGCTCAAGATTGTTATCTTACTGATATCAGCCAATCAAGCTTCTACAGCGATCGTAACACCTTCATCCTCCGGCATCCCTAACACCCGCCGATACAATCGATCGTACTCCACCGCCGATTTTTTCCAATCAAAGTCCTGCGCCATTCCCCGCTGCTGAAGCTCCTGCCACAATCCCTTAAATCGGAACGCCTCATTTGCTCGCACCATCGAAGTAAACAAATCCAACGGCTCATAACGATCGAAACAATACCCTGTTCCTGCTTGCTTTTCTGGATCATGATGCGAAACCGTATCGACTAATCCCCCAGTTCGTCGAACGATCGGCACACAGCCATACCGCATCGACAGCATCTGACTAATTCCACAAGGCTCAAATCTCGAAGGCATCAAAAATCCATCCGCACCCGCATAGATTCGCCGTGCTAAAGCATCGTTATAAAGCAAGTAAACCGACATCCGACCCGAATAGCGCGAAGCCAACTGCCACATCTGGGTTTCATAGTAGCGATCGCCCGTTCCAAGCAAAATAAATTGAGCATCGGTATAGGCCAGATAGCGATCGAGAATTTGAATCACCAGATCCAACCCTTTCTGCTCAACCAATCGTGACACCATGCCAATGAGAAAAGCTTTAGAATTCACCTCAAGTCCAACTTCTTCTTGAAGCGCCACTTTGTTTTTAATGCGATCGTCAATTGTGTCGATCGAAAAGGTCTTCGCTAAAGCCTTATCTGTCTCAGGATTGTAGGCATCCGTATCGATCCCATTCACAATCCCACTCAATCGCCCACTAATAAACGAGAGCAACCCTTCTAATTCCTCGCCATAAGTGGGAGTCTTGATCTGCTCAGCATAAGTTGGCGAAACCGTCGTCACCCAATTCGCATACTGCACCGCCGCTGCCATCGTGTTATGTCCCTGCATATACCAAGGACACCAAGTCATCTGCTCTAACTTCCAGCGCCACGGACCCTGGTACGCCAAATTGTGAATCGTGAAAATCGTGGCAATATCCGGATCTTGGTGCATCCACACCGGAATCATTCCCGTATGCCAATCATGACAGTGAATAATTTGCGGCTTCCAATAGTTCCAAGCAAACTCAGCCGCGCCATTGGCGAAAAAGGTATAGCGCCATTCCTCATCTTCTCCACCATAAATCCGACGCGGATCAAAGACGGGATGCCCAAATA
>JALOOO010000121.1 GCA_025454375.1 Leptolyngbya sp. Prado105
CGCGTCCGTTGTTATCAAAGACCGCATCAAAATCGAGGCTTGCCAACTGCTTGAGATCGTCTGCATTTGTGCGATCGCCTGTGACTTGTTTTACGCCTGCGACTGGAGCAGGTTTATTGCCTCGATTAAACAAAGTCACTTCATGCCCTTGCTCGACTAAAAGCTTTGTGAGATAGACTCCAATGAATCGAGTCCCTCCCATAATCAGAATTCGCATCGCGATCGCGCCTAATTTACAACAAGTTTCATCTTAGGGCGATTGGGGGAATGGGAGAGTGGGGGAATGGGGGAAATTTGGAAATTTCTGCGGTTGCTGCGGCGATGTTCAATCACGATCTCTTGAATATCTTTGTCAGAAAAGCGAGGAATTCTCCCCAAGAATTCGGGGCATAACTGATAGACTTCGGATCAATATCCTTACACAGGTCTTGGTATTGCTTGCCGTTTGGATTGTATTTAAGATAACTGTCGAGCCACTGACACCCTTGCTGTTGCAAATCATCTAGGTCTAAGTTCCAGAGAATGGCTGATCCATCTTCGCCCGCAGAAGCAAGAAGATGGCTCTGCTTTGGACTGAAACTGATGCTCCTGATCGAGCTGTTCTGCCCTTTCAAGGTACTCAGCATTTGTCCGTCTAGATTCCACAATCGGATCGTCTTGTCTTCACTACCAGTCGCGATCGTCTTGCCATCGGGACTAAAGCTCACACCAGTCACAGAGTCGCTATGCCCTTTGAAAGTTTTAAGAACTTGCCCATCTAAATTCCACAATTTTGCTGTCTTGTCACCACTACTCGTCACAAGCAGTTTGCCATCGGGACTAAAGCTCACACTTTCCACAGACCAGTCATGTCCCTTAAAGGTCTTGAGAACTTGCCCCTCCAAATTCCACAACTTTACAGTCTTGTCATAGCTGCCCGTGGCAAGCATTTTACCGTCGGAACTGAAGCTCACACTGTTTACAGACTCATCGTGTCCCTTCAAGGTTTTGAGAACTTGCCCTTCTAAATTCCACAACTTTACGGTCTTATCCTCACTGCCAGTCGCGATCGTTTGACCATCGGGACTAAAGCTCAAACTGGTCACAGGATAATCATGCCCCTTAAAGGTCTTGAGGACTTGTCCATTCAGGTTCCACAACTTTACCGTATTGTCATAGCTATCCGTCGCGATCGTTTTACCGTCCGGACTAAACCTGATAGCCATGACGGGACTATTTTCTTTGAGGGTTCTAAGGACTTGCCCGTTTCGGTTCCATAGCTTGACTGTGTTGTCCTGACTACTCGTTGCGATCGTCTGACCATCGGGGCTAAAACTCACACTATGTAATCTGTCATCATGCCCTTTGAGAGTTTTCAGCCCTTGACCTTCAATGCTCCATACTCGTGCTGTACCATCATTACTGCTTGTCGCAATTGTTTTGCTATCAGGACTGAAGCTTAAGCTCAGCACATATTCTTTATGCCCGTTGAGGATACCGAGTTCTTGACCCTCAAGGCTCCACAATTGCACAGCATTCTCACTCGCGCCAGCAATCATCTTGCCATCGGGGCTAAAGCTCACACTAGAGATTCCCCTACCCAGCCCATTGAGCGTTCTAATCACTCGACCCTCAAGGCTCCACAGTTTAACCGTATTGTCACTGCTGCCTGTGGCAAAAAATTTGCCGTCCGGGCTAAAACTGATACTGTTTGCAGTATCACTATGACCCTTGAGCGTTTTAAGAAGTTGTCCATCTTTACTCCACAATTTTACTGTTTTGTCACTGCTGCCTGTCACAATTGTTTGACTATCAGGACTAAAACGTACACTGAAGATAGGATTGCTATGACCTTTGAGGGTTTTGAGTAATTGCCCGTCTTTGCTCCAGAGCTTTACTGTGTCGTCAAAACTGCCTGTTGCAAGCATCTTGCCGTCGGGACTAAAACTCACACTGGTTACAGAGCCATCATGCCCCTCGAAAGTTTTGAGAACTTGCCCGTTTAAATTCCAGAGTATTATGGTGTTGTCCTGACTCCCTGTGGCGATCGTTTGACCATCGGGACTAAAACTGATACTCGTGACAAAGCCAGTATGTCCTGCAAGGGTTTTGAGTTCTTGCCCATCTTTGCTCCAGAGTTTGACTGTAGTGTCTCCACTGCCAGTCGCGATCGTGTTGCCATCGGGACTAAAACTCACACTGTTAACAGCAAGACTATGTCCCTCCAGTCGAGTTCGTTCCTTTACACCGTAAACTAACTGTTGCAGCGCTGTAGCAACCTGCATCGCTGTATTGTCGATCTGAAGGTTTGCTTGTTTGATCTGTTGTCCTGCCTTCAGTCCTTCGAGTAAAGCCTCAATCTCCAGATGGGATGAGAACAGATTTAACGCACTGAGACTTTGAGCATTTAACTCCGCATTGACTTTTCGCTCGATCGCCTCCTGTCGCTGTTGAAATGCAACCCCCGCAGATCCTAATGCTAACAGCGCGAATGTTCCGACCCCAGCCAAAAACGCCCGTTGCCGCCTCGCTTCTTTGCGCCGTTGCTTGCGCTCCGCCTCCCGGCTTGCACTCACATACTGTCCCTGGCGTTCCGTCGGTTGCGGTTGCTTGCCCGCTCCGTGCAATAACGCAGTTTCTGCCGTCTCCAAATCTGTTCCTCGTAGCAGATAACTCTCGTTGCGGTGTTGCTGTTCCCATTCGATCGCTCTAACTTCCAGGCGAGTATGCGATTTCACATACTCTAAATCCATCTCGATCGCAGTCGTTAACTGCTTAAAGCCTCGATTGAAGTCATCTGATTCTCGAAAAAATAGCCAGTTGTGCCTTGCTAGTGCCGGATTCGTCTGTCCAAACCCTTCACGATATACTATCGGAACCAGTCGTTTATTATGTTTGAGCGCATGATTGATTTCGCGATCGCAGACTTCTGACGCGATCGAATCCGGGCTGAGAATAAACACGAAGGTCGCAGTTCCTTCAATTCCTCGTTCAATCTCTTGCCACCAATCCGAAGTGAGTGGGATGTCCTGCCAATCTACCCAAGTTTCGCATCCTTGGTCTTTTAGGGCATTGTGCAACCGCTCCACAAAGAGCTTATCTTTCCGAGAATAGGAGATAAAAACGTCAGTCATGGCAGCAATTCATCGATTTTACACGTAGACGAAAAAGATACTGAATTCTACTCAGATTTCACGTAAATGGGCGAAATTCTTCTCAAGATGGTAACTTTATTTTTTGTAAGCTATCTCGTTGATATGAGTACGATCGAAACCATCATTCGCCAGCAGTATGACCAGATGGCGCAGAGATACGATCAGCGATGGAGTAACTACATTTCCAATACGCTGAATTTTTTGCAACCCTGGGCAGAGATTGCTCCCACTGATAAAGTACTCGATGTCGCCTGTGGAACTGGAGAATTTGAGCGCTTGATTCTCAGCGAAAACTCAGCCCAGCACATTGTTGGAGTCGATCTCTCTGAAAGAATGCTCACGATCGCGCAGCAAAAACTGCAAGCCTATCCTAATGTCACCTTTGTACAAGCTTCTGCTGCAACCTTACCCTTTAGCGATCGCAGCTTTGATGTCATCGTTTCTGCTAATGCTTTTCATTACTTCGAGAATCCCTGGACTGCCCTCAGCGAGATGAAACGGGTACTAAAACCGAATGGCAAGATTGTAATTTTAGATTGGTGTAAAGACTATTTCTTTTGTCGGCTCTGCGACTTATTGCTAAAAGTGAACGATCCAGCTTATCAACAGTGTTATACCCAAGCTGAATTTCACTATTTTCTGACGACATCTGGGTTTGAGATAACTCGTACTACTAAAATTCGGCTCGGTCTAGTTTGGGGATTGATGGGAACGACTGTTTCACCCAATAAACCGCTTGGCTAAAAGTGCTAGCAGCTTACCTTGAGTGCCGATCGCAATAACTGTCGTACCGCATCAAAATGACGACTCAATCGCTGCGGCTCACTGTACAAGCGCCCCAATAACAGCGCTCCTTCGATCATCACGAGTAACTGTTCCGCCAAACTGTCCGCATCAATCTCTAGCTTGAGTTGCTGCTGTCCTGCTCTGAGTGATCGCGCGATCGTCGCTTGCCATTCGTCAAATACCTGCATCAAATGGCGTTGAAAGGCTGCATCTTGCTTCGCGACTTCTACAATTAAATTTCCTAAAAAACAGCCGCCACAGTCAGGCTCAGCCAAATGCTTTGCTTCGAGTTGATCAATCATCCAAAAAACTTGCGCGATCGGATCGTCTGAAGCAGCTTGCGCGGGTTCTAGGACAGAAGTCTTGATCTGATTCCATTTGAAGTCAATCAGCGCATGAGCCAATTCATCTTTTGATCCAAAGTAATTATAGAAACTACCCGACGACATCCCGCTCGCTGCAAATAGCTCCTTAAGTCCGGTTGACTGAAAGCCTTGATGATGAATCAGAGCTTCTACAGCAAACAAGATATCTTCGCGGGTACGTTTCAGATTGACCATTCGCTTGTCATTTTACGACGATTTGCTTCTCCAAACATTATGGCAGACGAGAGCATTGTGGGAGAGATCCAGAACAGAGTAGAAACTATAGCCCTTTTTAAGGGGCTTGGGAGATCGCTCAAGCATTTGCAACTGAAGCAATTTTTTAATCGGGGATAAAATCAACTCGCAGCTTAAATTCGAGATTCCTCGACCGCGCGGGTTTCACGCGATAAATGCTGTTCGAGTTCTGCTTTCAGTTCATGATAAAGCGGGTATTGATCCAAGGATTCACGCTTACGAGGGCGGGGAAAGGGCACCTCTAACACTTCCACAATTCGAGCAGCGGGACCTCGGCTCATCATCACAATTTTGTCTGAAAGCAATAAGGCTTCCTCAATACTGTGCGTAATCAGAACCACCGTTTTGCGCTGTTGCTCCCAAATCCGTTCGATTTCGTCTTGCAGAAAGCCTCGAGTCAATGCATCTAACGCACCAAATGGCTCATCCATTAGTAAAATTTGGGGATTGATGGACAAGGCTCTAGCAATCCCAACCCGCTGCTTCATCCCACCCGAGAGTTCATGGGGATGTTTATGCTCCGCACCCTGTAATCCAACCAGATCGATATACTCTCGAACAATGTCTTTTTGCTGCACGATCGAGAGGTTTGGATACACCGTTTCGATCGCAAATCGAATATTTTCAGCAACCGTCATCCAAGGCATGAGGGAATAGTTCTGAAACACGACTCCGCGATCGGGACCAGGACGATCGACGCTCACCCCATTTAGTAAAACTTCTCCATCCGTGGGTTGAGTTAATCCAGCGACGATGTTTAGCAGCGTCGATTTTCCACAGCCCGATGGTCCAATGATCGAGACAAACGTATTGGGTTCAATTGTGAGATTAATGTCTGCGATCGCAGCAAAATCTGACGAGGTGCGCTTCGTTAGTTTGTCTTGCCAGGATCGTCGTCCCGGAAACACCTTGGATATGCCCTTGAGAACGAGTTGAGCGCTAACTTCAGAGGTAAAAGTGGGTAAATCGGTGTGCGAAGAAATCATAGCCCTTATTGTCCTAGTACAGTTTTGAGCAATCATTGAGTGCGTTGTCCAAAAGACACCCAACTGTGTAAGAGTCCCAGTAAGCGATCGAGACAAATTCCGGTCAGCCCAATTACCACGATCGCCGTAATGATACTGGTGACATTCAGATTGTTCCACTCTGCCCAAACAAAGCTCCCTAACCCGGTTCCCCCGACAATCATCTCGGCTGCGACAATCACAAGCCAGGAGATGCCAATACTAATGCGTAAGCCTGCCACAATATTGGGAGCAGCAGCCGGAAGAATCACTTTCCAAACCGTGCGCCACCGGGAAGCTCCAAGGGTTCGAGCTACATTGAGATAGTCAGAGGAGACATTACTTACCCCAAATTTTGTATTAATCAGCGTTGCCCAAACACTAGTAATCGCAATCACAAACAGAGCCGTTCCTTCTGAGCTTTTGAGAATGCCCAGTCCAAGCGGGAGCCATGCTAGCGGAGAGACAGGTCGGAGGAGTTGGATAAAGGGATCAACGGCTTTAGAAACAACCTGAGATAAACCAATTAAAATTCCCAACGGAATCGCGATCGCAGACCCCAGTAAAAATCCAAGCAATACCCGTTGCAGACTCGCGAATAGATGAAGCCCAATGCCTTTATCGTTCGGACCATTGTCATAAAACGGATCGGCAATCCAGCCGAAAAAATCGACGATCGTTCGGCTTGCAGCAGGCATGACTGGAGAAAAAATCTGGTACTGCACGCCGAGTTCCCAGACAAGTAAAACCACCGCGAGCAATAGCAGAAACAGCAGAGATGCCTGCACGTTCTGATTCTTGAACCAGGGCTTTTGTAGTTTGGTCAACGATCGCGGTTCTGCTAGAGATGAGTTTGCCATCGGATCTAGACTCCAAATTTCTTGACTTGATCTTGGACATAGGTATCGACCTTGGCGGGATCGAAGGTATCAAACTTGAGTGTTTCTGTTCGGGTTGGCTCGGATGGAGGAGTTTGCCCCAATTCTTTTGACAACTCTCGGGCGAGATCAGTCATGTAAATCTGGTCAGCAATTTCTTGGAATTTTGCTTTTTCGGTTGGCATTAAGTCCCAACGCACCATTTGAGAAGAAATCCACTTCGCGAAACTCTGCCAAGGATAAGGATCAAATTTAATTCGATCGGGCACATCAAAGGATTCGCCCAAACCATTGTCAAATTTTCCGGTCATGACAGCTTTAAGAACGGGTTCTGGCTGATTGAGATATTTCCGGGCTGCCATCTGTTGCGCAACACTTTCCCGATTCTTCGCCTCATTCGCATAATTTGCCGCTTCAATGATGGCTTTGTTGAGGGTGCGGAAGCTATTGGGATTAGTATCAATCCATTTTTGGCTCGCCGCAAAAGCACAGCAGGGATGACCATTCCACAGGTCTTTGGTCAGCATGTGAATGAAGCCAACTTTCTCAAAAATAGCTCGCTGCCCAAAGTTATCGGGCATCAAAAAGGCATCGATTTGTCCGGCTGCCATTCTTGCTACAGAATCGGGCGGCGGCACGATTTCTAGCTTGACATCTCTATCGGGGTTCAGACCTCCAGAAGCAAGATAGTAGCGCATCAGCAAGTTATGCATCGAATAGGGAAACGGAACCCCGATCGTCATTCCCTTAAAGTCGGCTGCACCCTTCACCGTGTCCTTGTGCTTCATAGCGACCGCGATCGATTGCCCATTAATATTTTCGATGCTGGCAAGCCTGATTGGGAACGCAGAGGAGCCTAAGCCCAACGAAATCGAGATTGGCATCGGAGAAAGCATGTGATAGGCATCCAGTTCACCTGCGATCGCGGATTCGCGCACGGCTGCCCAGTTTGGCATTTTTTTCAGCGTCACATTCAAGCCGTACTTCTTGTAAAGCTCAGCGGATTCACCTACTAAAATCGGAATCGAGCAGGCGATTGGAATAAAGCCGACGGTCAAATCTTTTTTCTCTAAATTGCCAGTTCCGGCTGCGGGGGAAGATTCAGTTCTCTGCTGATTATTGCCACTCGCACAACTGCTCACAGTCACAACTGCTGCTGCTGCCGCAACTTTAATTAGAAAATCGCGACGACGGAAATGGCTCAACTGCACCGCATCGCCTAAAAACTCGATCGCGTTGGGTCCAAATGCTGCTGCTAGGGCTTCGTCGAGTCCTCCAGCTAGTTTGATCAGTTCGTTACAAAGCTGGCGTTGTTCTAATGGAGCTTGATCGATCGCTTTTAGTAAAATCGCTTTGCGAAACTCAGCATAGGTCAGTGCTTTACCAAACTCGAGGGCATTGTCTGAGTAGTGCCCCATCTGGATCAAGTCATCTACTAAATCCACTGGATCTTGAGGCATTCCCTCGATAAATTTCCAATGATCTTCTGCAAAATGTGTGCCGCCACAAGAGCAAAACATCGAGCTTGTCCAGGGATCGAGAGAATACGTCCGATTGGATTGAGAAAGTTCCAGTGAGGTGGGCATAGGTGCGAAAATGTACAGTGATTTGGAATGGAGGTATCTTAACAAAGCTACTTTAATAAAATGTGTAGTGATCAATACGAAATGGCCGATAAAATTAGGTAAAAACTATTTATAAATTGAAGCCTTTTATAGAGTATAAATTTGTCCTTCTCATTAGAAATAATTGATATGAGAAAATCGCTTCGAGGCTTTTCAAAAAACTCGAAGCTCTCATAGACTCGTGTTTCTGTACTACGCCGGATTCAAAACCTGGCGCTAATTCTACAAACTCCCTAAAGAGAGTCCCAAACTCAGCCAATGGCTTAAAAATAAAGTCCTTTTAAGGAGTTTGTACAACTAGCACAGAGTTTTCAACCTCTTGCAGCGCGATTCAAACGACGATCGCTAATCCATCTGATCCAAATCGTGCAGCATCTTTTTAAGCTGTTTAATCGCGGGCGTGACAATAGCAACAAAATAAGCTTCTCTCAATTTTCGCTCAACTTTTGAGCCATGAAGATAAGCTCTTGCGCCAATATGCAACATTGCAGATTGAGCCGCTTTTAAAGATAATTCAGAGCCAAGAATTCTAGCTTTAATTACTTCTTTAAATAGCGATCGCTCAATTTTCTCTTGACCTGTTAATTCATCTGCTAGAGCATAGGTGATTTGACGAGCCGTTTGTAATTCTGCGGTTAATTCTTCAGCTTGATCCGGTAAAAATTGATTGACATGTCCATAGCGTTGATTCGATCGCGCAATCAAATCGATACAGCTTTCAACTAATCCTAATCCCATCCCAACTTGAGTCAACACAAAGCCAGGACGAATACGATCGACATAACTATCGCAGGGAGCCGCCAAAATCAACTCATCGGGCACAAACACATCGCGAAAAACGCAGCTAAAAGTATTACTGCCTTCTAGTGCAATGAAATGAGCATTGCACCGCAGCGTTAAACCCTCTAGCTCATCAGACACGATCGCCATCAGATAGTCGTCATCGCTTTCACTCATCTGAGCCGCAATGCCAAAGTAATGCCCCTTATCAATGTTAGACACCCAAGGCAACATACCATTTAACACATAGCCATCTGTGACCCGTTCTGCACTCAAAGCAATTTTTTCAATTCCTGCAAAGTGCTTCATCGGATTAGATAGCCCCGTTCCCCCTAAGACTTGTCCGGTTGCGACTAACGGCAGAATTTGTGTTTTTAGATAGTCATTGTCGCTGTTTTGCATGTACCAGGTACATGCAATCTGACACCAACTCATAAATCCAGTGCAGAGACATTCCTCTGAAACTGCCTCGATCGCTTGAATTGCCGCGCGTAATCCTGTCCCCATGCCACCATATTCTGATGACACCGCCTGCCCAAAGCCGCCAATTTCTCCAACCCGTTGCATAAAGGCACGCGGATAAACACCTTTCTGATCGATCGCCTCGACCTGTGGCGCGAGATCGGATGCGATCGCGTGGTTCAACTGAGCCAGCATCAAATCAGAAGAGGTTTCACAACCGCGATCGGGACGAATCATTGAGTCGATCGTGGAATCGATCATTTCTCTCGAAATTGCTTGCATATCTGATGATTTCAATAATGGATTCTGACCTGGCTAGATAGAACCTGAAGGATCGAATCTAGCCAGGATCTGAGTCGGTCAAACGCGCTACTTCAAGGCAACATCCAGATTCACCGGGAGCCGCAGCGTGTTAGCAACGGGCGACCACACATTAGAGTGAGCAACCAGATCATCTAATTCCTCACGGCTAGCATCACCTTCTAAATCGACTTTGACCCGAATATCAGTAAAGCCCAAACGCTTCTCTGCGAGGTCACCAATCCCCCACACACCTGTGATGTTGATATCTCCTTCGAGTTCGAGTTCGAGCTTGGTTAGCGTAATTCCCCGCATCGTCGCGTTCGCATGAATTCCCACCGATAGACAAGAGCCAAGACAGGCTAACACCGCTTCAGAAGGGTTGGGTGCGGTGTCTTCTCCCAGGAGTCCAGGCGGCTCATCAATCACATGTGCAGGTAAGTCCCGCACATAGGTCAAGTTGCGAAATTGACCCTCACAGACGGTCTTCACTTTCAGCGATTTCACAACGGTTGGATCGGCTTTAGCAGTTTCGGCTAATTTGTCGAGTCCGACTTTGCTAATCGGACGGAGGGGGGTTTTGACGTGAGCGGTGACAGTCGTATCAGCCATAGCGATTATCTAAATAGAATGTTCTATCCAATTGAATCAAAAATCCCTCCGCCAAGAAGTGATATTCGCTACAAAACTGAAGATTGATAGATCTATTGCTCAATCTCGCTCCATTGCTTCAACTGATTTTGGCACGGCTGCGGTTAGGACTTCGTTGCCCATTTCTGTCACTAGTACATCATCTTCGATGCGGATTCCGATGCCTCGCCAGCGATTGCTGACTTCGGGCTGTCCTTCTAACGCTTCAAAGTCCGATCGAATATAAATTCCCGGCTCAACCGTTACAACTTGCCCCGGTTGAAAATTCAGCCAGTTCTCGCCGACTTTTCTCGCACCAGCATCATGCACATCCAAGCCCAACCAATGTCCCGTTCCGTGCATAAAGAATACTTTGTATTTTTCCTCTTTGATAATTTCATCAAGGTTGCCTTGGAGTAGACCTAATTCTAGTAACCCTTCAGTGATCACTCGCACCGATGTGTCATGAAATTCATTCCAAGGTTTACCAGGTTTGACTTGCTCGATCGCACTCAATTGTGCTTTCAAAACTAGCTCATACAAGATTCGCTGCTCTTCAGTAAACTTATTTCCGACCGGATAAGTCCGAGTAATATCTGAGTTGTAGTAGTTGTAAGAGCAACCTGCATCAATGAGTAAGAGTTCACCATCCTGCATTTGTTGGTCATTCTCGGTGTAGTGCAGAATGCAGGAATTTTTACCCGAAGCCACGATCGAGGGATATGCAATGCCTTGTCCGCCTCTGAGTCGAAACAGATGTTCTATCTCAGCTTCAAGCTCATACTCATACATTCCAGGTTTGCGAATTTTGAGGGCTAAATTATGAGCTTCTGCGGCAATCTCAGCCGCTCGCCGCATTTCAGACAGTTCGTATTCGCTTTTAACTTGCCGCATTGGATGCAGGGTAAAGCTTGGATCTTCGATCGCAGTCGGTCCAAATCCATTACGCTCATGCAATGCGATACACCGCTGCCAGAGTCTTAGCACTTGGTCATTAAAATTTCCATCGCGTCCGAAGTGATAGTAAAGCTTTTCAGCTTTGGTCACATATTGTCCTAACTTCTCGCTTAGCTCAGTAATCGGATAAGCTGCATCGGCTCCATAGAGTTCTTTTGCTGCATCGACTCCAGTACGGTAGCCTGTCCAGGTTTCCTTCAGTCGATCTTTCGGTTGGACAAATAGAATGAATTTATGTTCTTCATGCCAGGGGGCAAAGACTGCGACTGCATCGGCTTCATTGAATCCAGTGAGATAGTAAAAGTCACTATCTTGGCGGAAGTTATATTCCACGTCATTGTGCATGACTGCCATGGGCGCACTGCGAAAAATTGCGGTTCCGTTGCCAATTTTTGCCATATAGCGATCGCGTCGTTGCTTGAATTCAGAATGGAGCATGAATCTAGATGAGGGATAAACGTTGCACTCAGCCTTTATTTTAAGGGCTATCCCCGCTGTTGTTTGAATTCAAACTGAAAAAGCTGACAGACTTCTCGGCAAAGGGTTGTGTCACAAAAATGGTCGGGGGAGGCTCAATATTCTCTAATCTCAATCTAAATGACATTTCGGGAGTTCAACGAATCTCTGTTGCAGTCCAAAAAATTGAGCTTTTAAGTTCTGCTGACTTGGTGCAGCAGGAATCTGTCTTTGGTCTTCCTGCTGATACAAAGCTTGCAACTCACTCACACCAAACATTTCAGCATCGAATCAGCTAGCTCTACCGTTACAGGAGAGCCTTTTACTAGCTGAATCGCCTTGCCTTGATGCTCGATCGTGAGTTCCGTCCCCTCTTGCAGTAGATAAGTTGTCGAGTTGTTATTGATCTCAACGAACAATTGCTGCCCTCTAATCGTTAAAGGAAAGCGCAGTTTCTGGATATCTTTCGGCAATCTAGGATGAAAACACAAACGACCATCATCATCATCCCGCAATCCTGCAAAACCGTAGATCATCACCATCCAAGTCCCGCCCATCGCTGCAATATGGCATCCATCTTTGACATTCCCTGCTACATTTCCTAAGTCCATGAATACCGCATAGTTCGCATATTCGATCGCTTTTTCCATCAGCCCAATTTCTGCTGCCATAATGCTCTGAATACAAACTGAAAGCGACGAATCTCCAGTCGTCAGAGGATCGTAGTACTCAAAATTGCGCCGCTTCTGCTGCTCAGAAAATTCATGCCCTAGTAAAAACATCGCTAAGACAATATCGGCTTGCTTGATCACCTGATGGCGATAGATGACAAGCGGATGAAAATGAAGGAGCAGAGGATACTTATCCACTGGAGTATTTTCAAAATCCCATGGCTCATCATCTAAAAAACCATCATGTTGCAGATGAATCCCCAAAGCCGGATCGTAAGGGAGGTACATTTTATTTGCAGCTTGCTTCCAGCACTCGACTTCGGCAAAATCTAAGTTCGTTCGATGGAGCAGTTCAGTCAACTGATCTGAATTGCGATCGCGCAGCATTTCTACTGTATTTGCGGCATACCAGAGATTTTCTCGTGCCATGAGATTCGTATAAGCATTGTTATTCACCACTGTGTTGTATTCATCAGGACCCGTCACCCCATTGATGCAGAACTTTCCTCCCTTTCGCTTCGAGAAGAATCCCAAGCTGTACCACATCCGAGCCGTTTCCACGAGCATCTCAGCCCCTTGCTTGCTGCAAAACTCCTGATCATCCGTGACTTCAATGTACTTCTTCAGCGCATACATAATGTCAGCATTAATATGATACTGAGCCGTTCCTGCTGCATAGTTCGCCGAAGCTTCCTCTCCATTGATAGTTCTCCAAGGAAACAAGGCTCCTGCTTGACTCACCTCTTTTGCCCGCGAGCGCGCTTGATCGAGTGTCCCATGTCGAAACTGAAGTAAATTCTTTGCAATCTGAGGCGAAGTATAGGTCAGAAATGGCAAGACATAGATCTCCATATCCCAGAAGTAGTGCCCCTCATAAGCCTGACTCGTCAAACCTTTTGAACTAATACCCGCCCCTTGCGATTGTGCTGAGGCTTGCAAAATATGGAATAAATTAAATCGCAGCACTTGCTGCATCGAATCAGTCGATCGTTCTGCTTCTGGATGTCCTTCGATTTGAATATCACTTCGCTTCCAGAACGCATCTAGGTACTGATGTTGAGTTGTGAGTAAATCCTCGAATCTATGCCGCAATGCTCGATCGAGAGTGCGATTTGCGCGATCGCTTAACTCTTGAGCAGGCGATCGACATGAAGTGTGATAGGTCATATATTTTACTAATCGAATCGGCACTCCCGCCTTCGCATCAATACTAAAAACGACTTTGCCATCATCTTCGCTCGCTTGGCTGTCACAGACATAAGCACATTCTGTTTCAAACACATGATCCATTCCGCAGGTCACCATCATCCGACTATTGCGCGTGATGTGGCTGAGTAGAATCCGGCGATCGTGAACCGAGTGCTGGTCTGGAAGTAAAACTCGCTCCTTAAAGCCCTTAGAAAGCCGTGGATCACTTCCCCCGGAGGCAGAAGTCGAGTCATAGTGCATTTCTGAAGAAATCACGATCGGCGCATCTGCATTCAAAAGTGCTACTTCATAGGAAATCGCTGCAAGATGACGATGCGTAAAAGAAACCAAGCGACGAGAGCGAATAGAAACCTGTTTGCCTGCGGGCGTTTCCCAGAGAATTTCTCGATCGAGTGTCCCCGCCCTCATATCCAAAGCCCGCTCATACTTCAGAAGATGCGCGGTTGGAAGATAGAAGGGTTCATCATCAACATAGAGTTTGATCACCTTACTATCAGTCAAATTCACGATCGTCTGCCCCGTTTTGGCATAGCCATAGGCTTCTTCGCCATATTCGATCTCAGATGTTTCGTAGAAGCCATTGACCAAAGTTGTGTTTTGCCAAACTGGCTCGCCTTCATCACAGACCCCCCGCATTCCCAAATAACCGTTTGCTGTAGAAAACAGAGTCTCCATCTGGGCTAGAAAATTTGGATAAAACTGCGTTTCAACCCATCGCCAAGGATCAGCGGGATAAATATGGGCGGGAGGATGAACAGGTTGACGTTGTAGCATAATTGAGAAGGCGGTTGATCGTTCACTCTCAGATGTAGCGAAGCATTAAGCCGATTTATCACCTCCTAAAGGGAGAATTCACGGCATTGAGCGCAAACCGCTGATCAAATCTGGCGCAGTGTTATAGATGACAGAAGATTCCACAATAGGAAAAATTGCTTAATCATCTGTAACCCTTCAGTGATAAGCTAACTCTTGGCGAATCCGCGCAATCCGTGTATTCACACGGTCTAATCACAAATAGTAGAACCACAACTTGTAGGGCGTTCTTCATGGTCACCACCGCAGAGAAAACAAACATCGGTTACATCACACAAATCATTGGTCCCGTATTGGACGTTCGATTTCCCAATGGGAAAATGCCCCGGATCTACAACGCGCTCTCGATTTCGGGCAAGACCGAATCAGGTCAAGACGTTTCAGTGACCTGCGAAGTACAACAGCTTTTGGGCGATAACCAAGTTCGTGCGGTGGCGATGAGTTCCACCGATGGTTTAGTTCGTGGCATGGAAGTTGCAGACTCGGGCGCACCGATTAGCGTCCCCGTCGGAACCGCAACTCTAGGACGAATTTTTAACGTATTAGGCGAACCTGTAGACAATCAAGGTCCTGTCAACAATACCGAAACTTCTCCGATTCACCGCGCCGCTCCCAAACTGACTGAGCTTGAAACCAAGCCGTCCGTTTTTGAAACTGGAATTAAGGTGATCGACTTGCTCACTCCCTACCGTCGGGGCGGAAAGATTGGTCTATTCGGCGGCGCAGGGGTCGGCAAAACCGTCATCATGATGGAACTGATCAACAACATCGCAACGAATCACGGTGGAGTATCCGTATTCGCGGGTGTGGGTGAGCGGACTCGTGAAGGAAATGACCTTTACAACGAAATGATCGAGTCTGGCGTAATCAAAAAGGACAACTTAAATGAGTCCAAGATTGCGTTGGTATACGGTCAGATGAACGAACCGCCGGGAGCGCGGATGCGTGTCGGTCTTTCGGGTTTGACGATGGCAGAATACTTCCGCGACGTAAACAAGCAAGACGTATTGCTGTTCGTTGACAACATTTTCCGATTTGTTCAAGCGGGTTCTGAAGTCTCTGCGCTGCTTGGTCGGATGCCTTCTGCGGTAGGATATCAGCCGACTTTGGGAACGGACGTAGGAGATTTGCAAGAGCGGATCACCTCGACGACTGAAGGTTCGATCACCTCGATTCAAGCCGTTTACGTGCCTGCGGATGACTTGACTGACCCCGCACCTGCTACCACCTTTGCTCACTTGGACGGAACGACCGTTCTTTCTAGGGGGTTGGCGGCAAAAGGAATCTATCCGGCAGTCGATCCGTTGGATTCAACTTCAACCATGTTGCAGCCCAGCATCGTCGGTGCTGAACACTACAACACCGCTCGTGCAGTGCAATCGACCCTGCAACGCTACAAAGAATTGCAAGACATCATCGCGATTCTCGGC
>JALOOO010000122.1 GCA_025454375.1 Leptolyngbya sp. Prado105
CGCTACAAAGCACATGACGAAGAAAACAAGTGCAAAGAAGGCGATCGCGTTCGGATTCAAGAAACTCGCCCCTTAAGCCGCACCAAACGCTGGGCTGTGCTTGAGATCCTGAGTACCAAAGCCTAACCCTACTAGGAGACGGACATGATTCAGCAGGAAACCTATCTCAATGTGGCAGACAACAGCGGCGCACGTAAACTGATGTGCATTCGCGTGTTGGGCGGCAATCGTCGCTATGCAGGCATTGGAGATGTCATCGTGGCTGTCGTGAAGGATGCAACCCCGAACATGGCAGTCAAAAAATCGGACGTGGTGAAAGCCGTGATCGTCCGCACCCGGAAAACCTTGCGGCGTGATAGCGGCATGAGCATCCGGTTTGACGACAACGCGGCAGTCATCATCAACGCTGACGGCAATCCCAGAGGCACTCGTGTATTTGGACCCGTCGCGCGTGAACTCCGCGAAAAAAACTTCACCAAAATCGTATCTCTCGCTCCGGAGGTGCTGTAAATGGCGCTTAAGAAGAAAAAGTCCCCCGTCGCATTAAAAATGCACGTTAAAGCGGGTGACACTGTGCAAGTGATTTCTGGAAACGATAAAGGCAAAGTCGGCGAAATCATTCGTGCTTTTCCCCGACTGAGCAAAGTTATCGTCAAAGGCGTAAACATCAAAACTAAGCACGTCAAACCGAAAGGCGAAGGCGAATCGGGCAGTATCGAAACCTATGAATTTCCGATTCATAGCTCGAATGTCATGCTTTACTCTGAAAAGCAAAAAGTTGCGTCTAGAATTTGCTACACCTTCACCGAAGACGGTCGCAAGGTTCGCAAACTGATCAAAACTGGCGAAATCATCGATTAGCCTTGAACTCAAATTAGCCCTGACCAAGCCCAGGGAGGAACTAAAACCATGTCCAACAGACTGAAAACCGCGTACCAAGAAAAGGTCGTTCCCAAGCTTACCGAACAATTCAGCTACACCAACATCCATCAAGTCCCAAAAGTCGTCAAGATCACCGTCAACCGGGGTCTAGGCGAAGCGTCACAAAATGCGAAAGCGCTTGAAGCTTCTGTCAACGAACTCGCAATCATCACTGGTCAAAAACCTGTCGTCACTCGCGCTAAAAAAGCGATCGCAGGGTTCAAAATTCGTCAAGGAATGCCAGTTGGGGTGATGGTGACGCTCAGAGCCGATCGGATGTACAACTTTCTGGATCGTTTGATGAACTTGGCACTGCCTCGGATTCGAGATTTTCGCGGCATCAGCCCGAAAAGCTTCGACGGACGTGGAAACTATACCCTCGGTCTGAGAGAGCAATTGATCTTCCCCGAAATCGAATATGACAGCATCGATCAAATTCGCGGGATGGACATTTCAATCATCACGACTGCAAACACCGACGAAGAAGGACGCGCCCTGCTGAAAGAAATGGGAATGCCCTTCCGCGACAACTAACTTGCAGTCACATCAAGAGAGGCAACAATGGCAGCGAATGACACTATTTCAGATATGCTGACGCGCATTCGGAATGCAAGCTTAGCGCGTCACCAGACCACCGAAATCCCCTCGACTCGCATGACTCGCAGTATCGCTGAGGTACTGGTGTCTGAAGGCTTTATCGCCTCAGTCGAAGAAGTCGGCGAAGCTCCGAAAAAGAACTTAGTTCTTGGCCTGAAATACAAAGGCAAACAGCGCAAACCGATCATCACCGCCCTCAAGCGTGTGAGCCGCCCCGGTTTGCGAGTGTACTCGAACCGTAAAGACCTGCCGCGCGTTTTAGGCGGAATTGGAATTGCGATCGTGTCTACTTCAAGCGGCATCATGACCGATCGCGACGCTCGCAAATCGGGTGTCGGCGGAGAAGTCCTTTGCTACGTCTGGTAAACAGTTGGTCGATTGGGTTGCCCAACGTTAGAGATGTGAAAGCATCTGTACGATAGAGGAAATTAGCTATGTCTCGGATTGGAAAACGTCCTATTACGCTTCCCGCTAAGGTGACGATCACGATCAACGGTCAAGAAGTCGTGGTAAAGGGACCCAAGGGTGAACTGTCAAGAGTTCTACCTGCGGGAGTCACCATCAGAACCGAAGGCGATACGGTGAATGTCGATCGCGTCAATGAGTCTCGCATGGCTCGTGAGCGTCACGGTTTGTGCCGCACGCTGGTTGCCAACATGATCGAAGGCGTTTCGACCGGATTTTCTCGCCGATTAGAAATCCAAGGGGTCGGTTATCGGGCTGCTGTTCAAGGTCGAAACTTGAACATGAACATGGGCTATAGCCATCCTGTGTTGATCGAACCGCCCGAAGGCATTCAATTTCAAGTCGAGAACAACACGAATGTGCTTGTGACTGGAATCGATAAAGAGATCGTCGGAAACACGGCAGCGAAGATTCGTGCAGTCCGTCCGCCGGAGCCTTACAAAGGCAAGGGAATTCGCTATGCGGGCGAAGTTGTTCGTCGCAAGGTTGGTAAGACTGGCGGTAAAGGGAAGAAATAAACCATGAGCAAAGTAAGTCGTCGAGAATCTACACAAAAGCGCCACGCTCGGATTCGCCGTCGGGTGTCTGGCACTTCAGACCGTCCAAGGTTAGCCGTCTATCGATCGAATCACCATATCTATGTGCAATTGATCGATGATGTCGCTCAAAACACGATCGCCTCTGCATCGACGGTCGATCCAGAAGTGAAAGGCAAGATCGAATCCGGTTCAAACTGTGCCGCCGCAACTGAGGTGGGCAAGTTGATTGCTGAGCGTGCGAAAGCAAAAGGCATCGAGCAAGTGGTGTTCGATCGCGGGGGGAATTTGTATCATGGTCGCGTCCAGACCTTAGCGGATGCTGCCCGTGAAGCGGGTCTTAACTTCTAGGAGCAAAACATATGGCTAAGGCTAAAGGCAAAGAAAAGAAATCTCGCGAAAAGGAATCTGAGTTCCAAGAGCGCGTTGTGCAAATCCGCCGGGTGACGAAAGTGGTCAAGGGGGGTAAAAAGCTCAGCTTTAGAGCGATCGTCGTTGTTGGAAACGAAAAGGGTCAAGTCGGCGTAGGTGTCGGCAAAGCCAGTGACGTGATCGGCGCGGTGAAGAAGGGTGTCGCAGATGGTAAGAAGCATCTGGTTGAAGTTCCTTTGACCAAGGCGAATTCGATTCCGCATCCCTCTACTGCGTCGGGGGGTGGCGCGAAAGTGATGATGCGTCCAGCGGCTCCGGGTACTGGGGTAATTGCTGGGGGTGCAGTTCGGACTGTGCTAGAGCTAGCAGGTGTGAAAAACATCTTGGCGAAGCAGTTGGGTTCGGGCAATCCTTTGAACAATGCGCGTGCGGCGGTGTCTGCTTTAAGTGGGCTGCGCACGTTGGCGGATGTGGCGCAAGAGCGTGACATTCCGCTTGAAAAACTTTACGGCGTTTAGGAGGCATTGGATATGAGATTAGAAGATGCTGTGCCCCAGAAAGGCTCAACTAAGCGCAAACGTCGCATTTGCCGTGGGATTTCTGCGGGTCAAGGTGCGAGTGGTGGCTTTGGAATGCGGGGTCAAAAGTCTCGATCGGGTCGTCCGACTCGTCCGGGGTTTGAAGGGGGTCAAACGCCTTTGTATCGCCGCTTGCCGAAGTTGAAGTACTTTACGGTGATCAACCGGAAGTACTTTACGGTGATCAATGTGGGTGATTTGGCTGAGTTGGCGGCGGGGACTGAAGTTAATTTGTCTTCGCTGATGGATGCGGGGATTGTGACTCAGGATGATGGTCCGTTGAAGATTTTGGGTGATGGTGAGTTGTCGGTGAAGTTGAGCGTGAAAGCAGCAGCATTTACTGAAGGCGCTAAGTCGAAAATCGAAGCCGCTGGCGGAACTTGCGAAGTCGTTTAAGTTCTGAATTTGGTTAATTGAAAAGACCTGCATCGTTTGGTGTAGGTCTTTTGTTTTTTGACAGACAGGAGAGAATAGGGCATATTTTGGAGAGTAATCTAGAGCGATACGGGTTATGTCATTTGATCTCGCTCTGTTTGGCTCAAAGTTAAAAAGATACAGAGAGCAATTCGATACTTCAATTGTTCAGGTTTCAGAGCGGACAGGTATTTCGCAGCAAATTCTTGTGGAACTAGAACAAGGATCGAGACGACCGACAGGTGATGAAGTCTTGATTTTGGCAGATTACTATAAATGCGATTATCAATTTTTTATCTCAAACGAGCGATTAGCACCTTTTGAGCAAACTGAAACCATGTTCAGAAGATATGGCAGTGAGTTCTCTAGAGATGATCGATGGGCTGTTCAAGAGTTTCTATTTCTGTGCGAATGTGAAGCATATTTACTCGAATTAATTCCTAGGACGGGTCGCAAGTCTTTCAGCTTCACAAAGATTGGAACTTACTTTAAGGCTCATGGTGAATCAGCAGCAATAAAGCTGCGCTCTTATTTAGGCTATTCTTCTTCTCAGCTTAGGCTTGATGTTTATAATGATTTCCGTTCTCTGGGATTTCATATTTTTCGCCGTAAATTAGGTAACTCAAACATCTCTGGACTATATATCAAACACCCAACAGCAGGAAAATGTATATTAATCAACTATAGCGAAGATGTATATCGCCAAAGATTTACAACAGCACACGAATCGGGACACGCAATTTTAGATGAGACCGAGGATTTTGTAGTATCGCTGAAGTCAGATAAGAGCAATCTTGTTGAGGTAAGAGCTAATACTTTTGCTTCCTGCTATCTCATGCCGCCAGAATTCATACGCCAAATTCCGGATTCTGCAAATTGGAATACTGAGAAAGCGATCGAGTGGGCAAATAGATTGCAAGTTAGCACAGAGGCTCTAGCGTATGCTCTTAAGTCGGTCAATCTAATATCCTCTTCAACGGAATCACTAATTAAATCGGTTAGAGTACCTTTAGCAATGAAGAACGATCCAGAGTTACCAGAATCGCTATCAACTGCATCTAGGCATCGTCGTGAACATCTTCTAAAAAGAGGGCTGTCAACTTTTTATGTTGGACTATGTTTTGACGCTTATGAAAGAGACGCAATATCGGCAGGTAGAATGGCTGAGATGCTCTTGGTTGATGAACGTGAATTACGTGATGTAGCTCAGATCTACGGTAGGACTCTTAGATATGGCGATTGATCCGTCTCAATTTCAGAAATTCAATGTTGTTGATACTTGTGCTGTGTGGAATATCCTGTCATCGCAACGTCTCTATTCAACAGCAGTAGCATCAGGATGCTCTTTCTGCTTTACAAGTTTTGTCCATTACGAGTGTTTACATAAGCCTCGAAGCAATTCCAATCCCCAAGACCTCGAATTACAAAATCGATTACGTGGGGAAATTCAAGCTGGAAAGTTCAAGAACTATCATCTGGATTTGGAAGATTTGCAGGAAGTGGAGATCTTACAGCAACGTAAAAACCTTGGCAAAGGCGAACTATCATCAATTGCATTTGCGAAAAAGACAAATCAAGCTTTCTTAACAGACGACATGAAAGCCAGAAAGCTTGCTGGAGCTTCAAACTGTCAGTTTGTGCAGACTACACCACATCTGTTAGGTTGGCTCTATTTTGCAAACTTCTTAGGTGATGGTGACTTAAAGGCAATCATTGATGAGCATGAAGAGTGTACAGATGAAAAGTCACATCTGTTAGGTTGGCTCTATTTTGCAAACTTCTTAGGTGATGGTGACTTAAAGGCAATCATTGATGAGCATGAAGAGTGTACAGATGAAAAGTCATCACTAGCTAAATATTTCACAGAGATGTACGGTACAGCTTTAGACTATAGATCAAAGTCGAACATTATGATTAATGTTAGTCAGGTCTAGCTGCAAGAGAAGCAAGATTGCACATTTATCTAGAGGTTGCACAAATGCTGGACATCGATAAGCAATACGTTTACAACGAGCAAGGAGAAGCGATCGCTGTTCAAATCCCGCTTGACCAATTTCAGCAGATTGAGCAGCTTCTTAGCGACGTTCCGCAACTCACCTCACAAGCTGAGTCCGATCAACCAGAAGCAGAACTAGAATACGTGAACGGAATTTTGGTCATCAAATCACAAGGCACTAAGATTCCTGCTTCCATCGTGGACGATATGCGCGAAGAAAGGATTCGGGAACTCGGTGGATGGTAAAAGTTCTGTTTGACACAAATATCATCGTCGCTGCTCTGTCTGAAGCTCACGAAATGCACGATCGTGCCGTACCTTGGTTAGAACAAGTTCAAATCGATCGAACTGTTGAAGGGTTTATCTCAACTCATAGCTTGGCAGAATCTTATTCCATCCTGACAAGACTGCCGCCGCCTTATCGAATTAGTCCAACAAATGTTGAGCGGCTTCTGTCAGAAGATTTGACTCAATTTACTAGAGTCAGTTTGACGGCTGAGGATTATCAAGCTGTACTCAGAAAGGTAGTTCAAATGAACATCTCAGGTGGCGGAATTTACGATACCCTTATTGCCTATGCTGCTCTCAACGCAAATGTAGATGCGCTCCTAACCTTTAATGTCAGGCACTTCGTCAGATTGGGGGAAGAAGTTGCACAACTCGTTCAAACTCCCGATTGATGGTAATAGAAACAGTGCAGGCAAGGATAGAACATGGCTTAAGTTCAGGGCAATCGTGATGTGATCGCTTCGGTCTTATGCGATCTTTCATCTCTCGATCGTATTTTTCTGTAACCACTTAACAAAGCCTTCACGTCCTAGCTCACCAGACGCGATCGATAAAATTATCTGCTCTTGCTCATCCACAGATGCACTAATCTCTAGTCTGTTCAAAACGAGAAAAACTTCTGTCCAGCGTGACCTGTGCGTTTGTTTCCATCTACAAAGGGATGATTCATCATGATCAAAAATCCGATCGCTGCTGCCTTTTCGACCAAACTTAGATACAGATCGTCTCCACCAAATGTCATTCGGGGTTGAGCAATGGCAGATTCTAATAATCCAACATCTCGAATGCCCAATGCACCACCGGATTGCTCAATGATTCTGCGGTGCAGTTCCAAGACCTCTGCAAGCGTCAAATATCGCATTAGGCTAAACGTCGATATAGCTCAGCATTTTTTGCCAACACATAATCCGCAGCATCCGCAAAATCAGGTTTTTGAGAATTGAGCCAATCTTCCACACTCGCTTTCAAGAGAATGTCGATCGCAACTCCATGCCGATTGGCTAAGTCTTGCAATTTCTGAATTTGGCTATCTGAGAGGTCAATCGTAATTGAAGCCATAACGATCGCTATCCTAGTACTGCTGGTTCAATCATATTACTGTAACTCTCAGTCTCTGCGATCGCTTTCTTTTTACCCTTTTCTTTGTCAGTCTTTCCCAATTCAAAATCTAAAATTCGAGGGTTTTGGGTGATGGTGAGCTATCGGTGAAGCTGACTGTGAAAGCAGCCGCATTTACTGAGGGTGCGAAGTCGAAAATCGAAGCCGCTGGCGGAACTTGCGAGATTGTTTAAGTTCTGAATTTAGTTGATTGAAAGACCCACACCAAACAGTGTGGGCCTTTTTGTTTAGTGCCTTACTTCTATTAGTACAAATCATCTAAATGTGAACACTTTTGGATGGATCTTCTACAATAAATTCACTGATAGATTTTCAGGTCGTTCTCGCATCAATACATACACTCAAGAAAGAAGAGTTTTATGGCGAAGGTTAATTTAGATGCCTTGATTCCACGTGAAGATTTTGAGGTGGAAGAGAATGTCAGCTCAGGTAAGAAAAAAGAAACCATCTCCATTGAAGACATCAAAGCTGATTCATTCTTCTTCTCAAACATTAGAAAACCAGACTTTCAAAGAGAAACAAACGAGTGGGATAGTCGAAAAATCTCCGAGTTCGTAAAAAGTTTTATTGAAGGTGATTTGATACCCGCGATCATTTTGTGGAGAAGTACAGGTGGTTATCTGTTTGTTATTGATGGTAGCCATCGATTGAGTGCTCTCTCAGCTTGGGTAAATGATGATTACGGTGATGGAGAAATTTCCAAACTGTTTTACGATGGCAAAATTCCTGATGAGCAGCTAGAAGTTGCTGATGAATCGCGGAAATTAGTGCATAAAACAGTGGGGTCTTACAGAGATTTCAGGCTTGCACTTACGCATCCTGATAAAGTGAGTCCGGAGATTGTTAAAAGTGCTAAAAATTTAGGAGCGCTTGCTATTCAACTTCAGTGGGTTGAGGGCGATGCAACTAAAGCTGAGAACTCATTCTTCAAGATTAATCAGCAGGCAGCACCAATCGATAAAACAGAGCTAAAGCTTCTTGAGTCAAGAAGAAAGCCGAACAGCATTGCAGCACGCGCAATTTTCAGAAGTGGCACAGGACACAAATATTGGTCATCATTCTCAAGTGAAATCCAATCTCAAATCCAAAGTCTTGCTAGAGGTATCAATGAAGTACTTTTTGATCCCAAATTGCAGACTCCTATTAAAACTCTAGATGTACCAGTAGGCGGCAAGCTCTACTCCGCTCAAAGCTTGCCATTGATTTTAGACTTTGTAAACATTGTCGGAAATCTAGACTTAGACAATCAAGAAATTGGTGATGATGCAACTGGTGCGATCACCATTAATATTTTAAAGAATGTGAGAAAGGTTGCAGTTCGATTAAATAGCAATCATGCTTCATCATTGGGTTTGCATCCAGTCGTGTACTTCTACTCCCAAGAAGGAAGGCACAAGACAGCATCATTCTTCGCTGTTGTTGATCTTGTGATGGAACTAGATAAGCGACGCAAGATTAATGATTTTATCAAGGTTAGAGAACAATTCGAGGACTTCATTCTTGATTATGATTATTTGATTCAGCAGATTAACAGAAAGTATCGATCTGCTCAAAAAAGCTACAGGTATATCTCTGAGTTTTTCCAAGAGATTATTGTCTGCCTCAACCAAGGTAAGAGCGTTGAGAAATCTGTGAATGAAGTAACATCTAAAGCGAATTTCAGATACCTGACGCTTCAGAAGGTAATAGACCTAGCTGATTCAACTGCAAAGGATTTTACAACAGGTAAAAAGAGTGCAGTTTATATCAAAGAGGCTCTACAAAACGCTCCTCGCTGCAAGATCTGTAATGGTCTTATTCACAGAAATTCAATTTCCATTGATCATATTCATAGAAAACAAGATGGCGGATTGGCAACCGTAGATAATGGTCAAATTACTCATCCCTACTGCAATACAGGCTATAAGAATTAATTCTTGATATGTACCTGTCTCGATCTCCGTTCTGTCGGTAAGCTATTCTTGGCATTAACAGCAAAACGTAAAAATGCGTTGAATGAAAAAGCGATAGAACAACGTCTAGCCACACTCGAAAGATTTGGGGGGACGAATTATGATTCCAATCGATGACGCTCAACAGCAGTTTCAGGACTTAATTGACGCAGTTAGCCAGTCACATCAGCCGATCGTGATTGCTGGATAAAGCAGCAATGCTGTATTGTTCTCTGAAGCAGACTGGGCAGCGGTGCAGGAAACGCTCTATCTGCTCTCAGTTCCAGGAATGCGAGAATTGCTCCGAGAAAGATTGGCAACACCGATCGCATTCTTCGATCGGCAAAAGCATTCGTGATCGCTTACCCGTGTAGCGAAGCGCAACTTCTCGATCGCCGCTCTGTCGATAAGCTATCGTTAAGATGACGGTAAAACGTAAATTTCAACGATCGACAGTAAGGCGCAAAAGTATGTTGGATGAAACAGCGATCGAACAACGGTTAGCCATACTGGAGCAGGAAGTTGCCAATCTCAAAAAGCAATCTCACTCGACAAATTGGATTGAGAATCTGACTGGCTCCATCTCAGATGAAGAAGCTTTTCTCGAAGCATTAAAGTATGGGCGAGAGTTTCGCGACTCCGATAAACCCGTTGGCGAAGATAGCAAAACTGCAAGCGCAGTTGTCTCGATATTGCTTTGCACTCAGTTGATGTTGCTTGGGGTGAAAGTGTCCGCGAATCGGTTCAAACTATTTTCGGCATGATTTTAGATCTCTAAACGATCTCCAAAATCATGCCGAAAATAATCAAAAATGTCTAACCTCTTACCTAACTTGAGAAGCTGGTGACAAGACTCGAACTTGCGACCGGCGGTTTACAAAACCGCTGCTCTACCAACTGAGCTACACCAGCGTGTGCGATGTGTATTCTAACAAAAGATCTGCGATCGCACCAGAATTTCTAGAAAAAAATAGGGCAAATGCACACGTTTCTTCACAATTGACGAGTAGGTTGGGAGATAGCGATCATCCCAGCCCGCTTTGAGTCCTTGTTCCCTAAATTTGAGGGACTTGTAAGTTGGACAGTGCGAGGTTAGAAGGGTGTATCATCATCATCATCTTCTAGCTCTTCTAGAGGAGTAGCATCGGCAGCAAGAGCTTGATCTGAAGTTTCAAGCGGCTCGATCGCGGAATCTTCTGCATCGATCAATTCACCATTAAAGGCTTCTGCTAGGATTCTTGCTGCACGGGTGACTTCATCCTCATCCCAATCGGCTCTTGGAGGAGTCATCAATTGGGGAGGTTCTTCTGTAACAGGCTCAATCGTTGATTCAGGTGGGGCAGGAGTGGGAGACGCTTCGGGTTGAGAGTCAGCAGCAGGAGCGACAGGAGTAGGAGGAGCAGCCGTGGGAACAGTCGGAGCAATCACGAGGCTAAGTTTAATCTCTTTGTCAAAGGTACTGGTGAGAGCCGTTACCATACTCTTCGATCGACTTTGTGCCATTGGCAGCAGTTTCTCAGGAAAGCCGATTTGAACTGAATTGCCATCAAATGACAGCAGAGTGCCATGTTGCTTAAATAGCGCCTGTGTTCCAAAGGGTTGAACTTTACTAATGATGTCTTGCCAGAGGAGATTGAGATCTGTAGCAGCATCCGCAGATTCGATCTTCTGTGCCGTGGGAGTTGGTTCTTCGACAGGTTTTGGGATTGGAGCGGGTTCTATAACAGGTGGAGTAACTGTGGTCGTCGTAGGTTTTGCAAGCGGTGCTGTTTTGGTTGGGGTTGCCATGACTTGAGGTGAAGTAGTAACGATCGAGGACGGGAGCAATCCCATTAAAGTTACTTCTAACCAGAGACGAGGTTGAGTTGAGTGTTTGAGTTGGGCTTCGCTCTCCTTGAGGCGTTGTTGCCCTGAGAGGATCGTTTCGATCGACATTGATTTTGCAAATTCGCATAGTTGCGCCCAAGTTGGGGCTGTGATTGCAACTAAGTCTCCACGATTCGGAGCAGTTTTAGCAATCAATAGGTCGCGATAGAAGCTTGCTAGATTTTGCAGCACGATTAAAGGTTCTCGTCCACGATCCATTAAGCGACGAGTGGTGTCGAGAACGGCTTCGGGTTGATTTTGCGCGATCGCTTCGATCAGGGTCATCAAATCGCGTTCGGGGACTGCTCCAACGAGATCCCAGACTCGCTCAACTGTGATATTGCCTGATAAGAGGCTGAGTTGATCGAGTAAGCTTTCTGCGTCTCGTAAGCCTCCTTGTGAGATCTGAGCAATGAGATAGATTGCGTCATCTGCGATCGCGATTTCTTCTTTTTGTGCGATCATTTTGAGGTGTCGGGTCATACTGTCGATCGGAATCCGTCGAAAGTCGAAACGCTGACAGCGAGAGATGATTGTCGGTAACACCCGTTGCGGATCAGTGGTCGCTAAAATGAAAACGACTTGTGCGGGAGGTTCTTCTAAAGTTTTGAGAAGTGAATTGAACGCAGCACTACTTAACATGTGTGTCTCGTCAATCACATAAACCTTATATCTACATTGTACTGGAGCGAATTGCGATCGTTCTATTATTTCTCTTATATTATCGACTCCAGTATTACTTGCAGCATCAACTTCGATGACATCTAAAGCATTCCCTCTTGTGATTTCTTGACAGGTTTGGCACACGCCACAAGGCTCGTCAGTTGGGGCATTCGTTGCAATACAGTTTAGAGATTTTGCAAAAATTCGGGCACTAGAAGTTTTGCCTGTACCGCGTGCGCCTGTGAAGAGATAGGCAGGGGCGATTCGATTTTGTAAAAGGGCGTTGGATAGCGTTGTCGCGATCGCTTCTTGACCCACAAGTTGTGAGAACGTCTGGGGACGATATTTATGATGAAGGGGAATGTAAGTCACAAGGTAGCTCAGCGAATCGACTGATTGATCCTACCAAGCGATGAGCGAATTTGCGGTTATTCTGTTTTCGGTTTCGTCACCCCAAAGAATGCTTTGTAGACTTCATGCGCGATCGGAACGGCTGCTGTTGCCCCGTAACCGCCATTTTCCACCACGACAGCCACCGAAATCTGCGGATCTTTGGCAGGACCATAGCCCACATACATCGAGTTATCTTCTTGCCCTTGCACTTCTGCGGTTCCCGTCTTTCCGGCTGTGAGTGGAATCGAGCCATCATTTAAGCTCTGAGCCGTCCCTGATTGCACAACGGCAGTTAATCCTTCTTGCAATACTTTCAGTGCAGCCGGATCAAATGCCAGCGATTCGGGCTGCATATTTGGCTGATAGGTCTGATGGGCAAAGAGATGCGGCTGAATCCGCTTGCCCCCATTTGCAACCGTCGAAATCATCACCGCCATTTCTAGCGGAGTCATTTGCACCATGCCTTGACCAATCGAGGTACTAACGGTATCTCCGATATACCATGGCTCCTTGAAGACTTTTTCCTTCTCCTTCGGAGTCGGGATCATGCCGTGGTTTGCTCCATCTAAGCCCATCGTCGAAGTAGTTCCTACACCAAATTTTCCACCCCACTTTGCGATCGCTTCAGGACCAATTGCCATCCCCAACTGGTAAAAGAACGAATTACTACTGACAGCAAGCGCATCTCGAAACCCGATCGTGCCATAACTCGCATCACCATGTTCGTGAAACAGGGTTCCACCAATGTTCATCGCGCTATAGGTTGGCAGCATTGAATTTGCATCAAATTTGCCGGATTTCATGGCTGCCATTGCCGTCACAATCTTGAATGTGCTTCCAGGTGGATAGCCTTGTAGGGCGCGATTGAGAAAAGGATGCTCTTTCTTTTGCAGTTCATCCCAGGCTTTTTGGCTGATTTTGCGGGTGAAAATGTTGGGGTCAAAGGTGGGACCACTTGCCATGGCTAATACTCCCCCTGTCTTGGCATTGAGAACGACAACGGCTCCACGACGACCGCCCAAAGCTTTTTCGGCAGCTTGCTGTACCTTCACATCCATCGTCAACTGCAACGGCTGTCCTGCGATCGGTTGCTGAGTGCCGAGCATTTTTAGCTCTTTGCCTGCTGAATCGACTTCGATCAGGCGATTTCCCCAGGTTCCACGCAGAATGTCATCTTCAATCCGCTCAATTCCCATCTGCCCGACTAACATGCCGCTAGGAAACTCAGGATGTGCTTTGAGATCTTCTGCGGTGGCTTCTCCGATGTAGCCTAAAACATGGGCAGCTAGACTGCCGTAGGGATATTGCCGGGTGGATTCGGCTTGGACTTCTAAGCCACGAATCTGTCCCACTTCATTAATCGCGGTGTATTTCTTCTCGTCAATCCCGCGCAAAATTCTGACCGGAGCCACCGATCGATATTTCACAGCTTCCAGTTTTTTCAGAATTTCTTCTTTAGGAATCTCAAGCAGTTCGCTAATTCTGATCGCAGAAGTTTGCCATTGCTCTTTGGTTTGCTCACGCGGATAGAGATAGACCGATCGAGACAATCGATTGATTACAATCGGCACGCCTTTACGATCGATTAAATTGCCGCGATCTGCCACGATTGAAATCGATCGAATTCGGTTCTGATCCGCGAGTTGACGGTTGCGGCTACCCTCGACGAGTTGGAGATAAGCGAGTCGAAAGCCACAAACACTCATAATCCCACTGGCAAGCATAAACAGGATCACGGCTCGAAATGAACGTTGCGATCGCGATTTATTTACCCAAGAACTGGTAGATACCGGAATGTTTGCCATAAGGTCAAAACGAATTCAATGGATCGAACATTACTGTAACAGAAACTTTGCAGTTACGGAGAGTCTGACTAACCTCCCTCAGAGATTTCAAGTGCGATTTGATACGCTCCGGAGAATTGAGGAAAGAATCAACGATAATAAAGGGCTGAACCTGATTTAACTGAATCGACATGGCTACCGTTAACGACAATTATTTGAAGCTAAAAGCGGGCTATCTGTTCCCCGAAATTGCCCGTCGGGTGAATGCCTTCGCTCAAGCAAATCCTGATGCTCCGATTATTCGCTTGGGGATTGGAGATGTGACTGAGCCTTTACCGGAAGCCTGTCGTACCGCCATGATTAAAGCGGTAGAAGATATGGGCGATCGCGCTTTGTTCAAGGGATATGGTCCTGAGCAAGGCTATGAATGGCTAAGAGAAAAAATCGCGAAGCATGATTTTCAAGCCAGAGGCTGCGAGATTGATGCGGCAGAAATTTTTGTGTCTGATGGATCGAAGTGCGATAGCGGTAATATTTTGGAGATTTTTGGCAAGGGAAATACGATCGCGGTGACTGACCCGGTTTATCCCGTCTATGTCGATACGAATGTGATGGCGGGCAATACGGGCGAGGCAAATGAGAAGGGCGAATATGCCGGACTCGTGTACTTGCCGATTTCGGCTGAAAATAATTTTACGGCTGAGATTCCGTCTCAAAAGGTAGATTTGGTCTATCTTTGCTTTCCCAATAATCCGACGGGCGCAGTTGCAACGAAGGAGTATCTGAAAGCTTGGGTCGATTATGCCAAGGCAAATGGCGCGATTATTTTCTTTGATGCAGCGTATGAGGCGTATGTCACTGATCCGAGTTTGCCGCGATCGATTTATGAAATCGAAGGGGCGCGGGACTGTGCGATCGAATTTCGATCGTTCTCGAAGAATGCCGGATTTACGGGGACTCGATGCGCTTTAACCGTTGTCCCAAAAACGCTAACAGCCAAAGCTGCTGATGGCTCGGATGTAGAGTTGTGGAAGCTGTGGAATCGTCGCCAATCGACGAAGTTTAATGGCGTGTCTTACATTGTTCAGCGCGGGGCTGAGGCGGTTTACTCAGAAGCGGGACAGGCTCAGATCCAGACGTTAGTGAGTTTTTACTTGGAGAATGCCAAAATCATTCGCGAACAGTTGAGCGCGGCAGGCTTATCAGTCTACGGCGGGGTGAATGCGCCTTATGTCTGGGTGAAGACTCCGAATGGATTGTCGAGTTGGGATTTCTTTGATAAGTTGCTGAGTGTTTGCAATGTCGTGGGTACGCCTGGATCAGGATTTGGGGCTGCGGGCGAAGGGTATTTCCGGATCTCGGCGTTTAATAGTCGCGAGAATGTGATCGAGGCAATGAACCGGATTACGGCAAAATTCTAAGAGAGTCGATTCGGGTAACGGATTACAACCGATTCAGGATGGCGATATCTGTTCCCAACTTGTAAAGCGAACCTGCTGAAGTTTTGCTTGATTGAGGACAGCCCCAAGCCAAGCAAAAAAGAACCAAAGATTGACTGCCATCCAGCTTAAGGGAGTTACATTACACAAAATGTAGAGGGCAATTAAACCAGCAAACGCCCATTTGCAGGAGAGATTGCCCTGCATTGCAGCCTGATAAGCCGCAAAAAGAGTCAGGAGCATCGCACTGATTAAAGCAATAAATCCTACAATACCGTTCAGGTACAGCACAGCCGCATAGGTCGAAAATGAGCCAAGCGTAATGTAAGTATCCTCGTACAGATGTGCTTTGCCTCGAATCAACCCCCAGCCGATCCAGGGAGATTCTTGCCATGCTTCTAAGGTTTTACCCACAACGATCGCTCGCTCTTGCGAAGAGCTAGCACGAGCTTGATTAAATCCTTCCACAGGCTTTTGCAGCAACTCCTCGATCGTTAAGCCAAAAATACTGCACCCGATCAGAGTTAGGCTTGTTATCCAAAGCGAAAGTTGGCGAAACCAGCCACTCTCAAGACAAACGCCGATTAGTAGAGACAGCGGAAAGCAAACCCAAGCACTCCGGCTCGCACTGACAATCAAGGCTGCAACTGCACCGACTAGCGCAAAGCGTCGCAATCCCCGATCGCGCTCCCCCAGACAAATCAGAAAGCATAGAATTGCACAGACTCCTAAAATGGGAGGATCAGGGGTGTATAAAACGGTTCTAGGTAAAGGAATGCCGAGAAACGGTGAGAAATTTGCAAACATGACGAGCAAGCTGCCTTTATCTCCCGGCAAGACTTGCGCCAATGGAGGGACATAGCCATTTCCGCCAATATTTAGCACCAGCATGACAATCTGAATCGCGATCGTGACTGAATACCCTGCCGACATCCAAGCGATCGCTCTCGTCACTACCTCAACCCGCACCGGATTAAAAAACGGCAACGCTAAACAGGCAAAAATCAGAAAATAGCTTTTTATAAACGTCACGACTGCTGCCGCCGCAACTTGAAGATCAAACCCCATGTCATTGATCCCCAATGCCGCTGTCCACAACATAGCGATCGACATGATTAGCCAAGCCCAAACGTAAGCAGGAATAGATTTCTGAACAATTTGATCGAAGCTAAAGTGAAGGGCAAGCAAGCCGATGACCACTGCCGGGTAGAAAAGGGGTTGAATCCCTAGCAACCACCAAAGCGGGGTGAGAACAATTGTCCAGTAAATGACACGCTCCGATCGCGACAAAGTACTGCTATCTTGAGCAATGAATTTAGGGCGCAGTGCAGGAAAATTTAACATGAGGTTAAGGAGATGGGCTGACTGAGTTTGAAGATTACTCGCTTCGTTGTATCTTGCTCTTTGGGGTAATGAGCCAAAACCCACCGAGCAAGCCCAGTAGCGAGATCGTGCTAATCATCTGTCCCAATCGTTCTGTCATCCCTGCTTCGAGCGTTACGCTAATGTTATGACTGCCAGATGGAACTTTAACTTGCAGCAGTCCCTCTGCTGAAGGCTGAACAGGGAGCAACCGAGAGAAATCTTGAAGTCTTGCCGTCCACCCTGAGTAGTAGAACTGTTTGAGCGTTAGCTCGGTTTCAATCGGGACATCTATGTGCAAAGCAATATATCTAGGCTTCCATACTTGGATTTGGGCTTCTCCTTGTCCTGAAATTTCCCAATTTTGCGGCAAGCGCTGACTGAGTTGGATAAATGAACTCACTTGAAATTGCTCCGGTGGAACCCAGCGAGGACGATATTCTAATGCTTCCTCGTTGTAGACTTTTAGAGCGACGGCAAGGTCAAGACTGGCGTGCGGTTTCAGACGCTGCTTGATCACGACACCGTTTGATAAAAGTAAGCTGAGAGTGAGGACAGTCGCGATCGCGAACACTGCTTTTTGACGCTGACTTATTTTAAGCGTCAATGTATGAACCGCGACTGTAATCAATGCGGTCGTCGCAACGAGTAAAATCGCATTCAACCGCCAAGGAAACTGGATGCGCTGCAATGGAGGTAAGAGACTCCAAACAGGTTGGCTGAGCGGAATCATCATAAAAAAAGTCACGATCGCAATCATCCACCAGAAACAAGCTTGTCGCTTAAGCGGCTCAGACTGTTGCAAAACAAATCGAAACGCACAGGTTGCGACTCCAATCATCAGAACAGAGACAATTTCTAGATACGTCCAAAAATTCTGATTATGATACTGAGCCGCTTTAGTAGAGAAGAGAAAATTATTGCGGTAATCATAGCCTGCTTCTAAAATCGCTCGCATCGAAATCGCATCTTGCGTTGTCATCGCAGGCAGCCAGTAAATTGCAGCAAGACCCATGCCAAATCCCAGCGCAACAGCAAACCGAATCAGCGCAGTGACACGAGTTTTTGCGATCGCAAGCACATAGAGAATTGGAACGCCAGCAAAAACGACAAACGAGGGCAGATGAGTCATAATCAAGGCGGCATAGCTGATTGCTAAAGCGACGATCGCAGGTTTAGACCCTTGGATCAGTCGATGGCAGCCATACAAAATTAATGGCAACCAAACCAGTGCCCAATATTCTGCAAACGCAAATCGCCAGTAAAGATTAACCCCCAAATGATAGGGCAATGCCATATAAAGGATCGCTCCAATCAGTGCGGCTTTACGATCGACGATACTTTTGAGCCAAAGGTAAGCGGTCAGTCCAGACGCAATCATCGCAAGTGCGATCGAAAACGCAAGAGGTCCCCAATTTTGGGGATCATTCGCAAATAAGGGATGAAATAAACTTGTGAGAAAGAAGGGAATAGGAGCATAAAAAAAGAACACGGGACTGCCCAATCCAGCATTCATATTGTGCAACCAGCGAGGGTATAGATCCCCGCGCCAAAACTGCTCTGCAAATTGAGCCGTCCATCTCAAATGAAACGGAATATCCATCGCATCAAATACCCCGTATGTCATGGCAGGCAGGACGAGAAGCAACCCGACTCCTGCAATGATGCAACCATAGAGTAAGTCTATCGATCGTGCCTTAAATGTCAGCGAGGATTGTAATTTTCCCATTTCTGATCGCCCAAATCATCAGTTCTTACCGCTTTCCCCATCACGCAGGTTGCATGACTGCTTTGATTTCAGCAATGCTTATCCACGAATCGCCTCTATTTTTTTCGCAAACATAGCTTGATCGCAAAACAGGCTAACTTAGATTGATGACTGGAAAATCGGTCGATCGATAGATTCAAGAGATTTCTTACATCACTCTATTCCTGTTAGGTGATGCAAGCCCAATAATTCTACCTATTTACGTATGGCAAGCCGTATTACTCTCCATAGAATATAGGGCAGTCCGAACGATTATTGCTTGTACTATCTGAAAATCTTCTAGGGGCTATCTTATGAAAAAAGTAGTGTCTATTGCTGCTAGACATTGGAAAGCTCTGCTTGGTTTCAACGCACTCGTTGCCCTAGCAGTACTAGGTGCGCTTGCGACAACTCCGAAATCCTGGACAGCGACTGCTCAATTGATCTTGCCGCCATCAAACGGAGGAAATTTAGATGCGAATTTGGGAACGCTCGGTTCCTATCGCAGTAATGATCCAAGCTTTTCACCCCAAATCAATCCGCTGAAAATTCAGGAATCAATTTTGACCAGCGATGCCCTACTTGACAAGACTTGGGCATCTGATCCCGAACGTAATCAACCGACTCGCCCCCGCAACTACGGACAAAACTTCAGCATCACCACACCAGAGCAGACCAGCATTATGCTGCTATCTGTTACGGGATCAAGTCCACAAGTTGCTGAAAAAAGAGCGATCGCATTACTAGATGCTTATAAACAACGTCTCAATGAACTGCGTCAAGCCAATAGTGCGGCAAGAGATTCGACGACCCAAAGGCAACTTGACCAGGCTCGACAGAGACTGCTCAAAGCCCAAACCGAGCTAGCCATGTTCAAGCGAACAACTGGACTCGTCAACAGCGACGAGCAGACCAAAGGAGCCGTCGAAAGCATTAACACGCTAGAAACCGAACAAGCCCAAGCCGAAGCCGAAGCCAGATCAAACCGCGAACGCGCGAACACATTAGCAGCGCAGCTAAAGCTTTCTCCTGCTGAAGCCGTTCAAGCGATGGGACTTGACCAAAACGAAGATTACAAGCTGATCCGCAAGAAACTTACCGAGACTGAGTCTAATTTAGCCACACTTCGATCGGTCTTTCGCGATAGTAGCCCACAGGTGCAAAAAATCATCGACGATCGCGATAGCTTACGGCAGCAAATCCAGCGATACGTCGGGCAAGCAGCAGGTCGGGTGAATGCGAATACCAATTTTACGACAGGAGCCGAAGGTCGGAGTGAGCTAATTGAGCAGTTAGTCTTAGCAGAAACAGATGCCAACGGACAACAACGCCGAGCAGCACAACTGAAACAGCAAGTCGAACAGCGACGACGATCGATTACAGATTTTCCGGCAAATCAGGCAAAACTTGCAACCTTGCAGCGACAGGCAGATGTGGCTGAAGGACTGTACAAGGGGTTAGTTGCTCAGGTTCAGCAGTCGAATCTTGATGCCTTTAATGCCTATCCAAATATTCAGGAATTAAACGCTCCAGTCGTTGATCCGAAGCCTTCTAGTCCGAAGCGATCGGTCATGGCAATTAACGCGATTCTGGCTTCGATTATTGGCAGTCTTGCACTGATATTGCTCCTAGAAACTCGAAATCCGTTACTTAGCCCGAAGGATTTGCAGGCAATGAAGTTCTCCTTAGTCTCGCGAATTCCGCCAATTAAAGGACTATCCGAGGACTCTGCTGATGATTTAGCAACTGAAAGCGAGATCGAGTTTCAGCGATTGGCATCGGCAATTAGTCTTCAGCCACTAAAGAGTCCGCGTCTACTGATTACTAGCGCAATGACAGGTGAAGGAAAAACAACGATCTCGATTCAGCTTGCAAAAGCTCTAACCGATCTTGGATTTCGAGTGCTACTTGTCGATGGAGATTTTCGTAAAGCTCAGCTTAGTCGCCGCTTGGGACACTTACACAGTGCGATGGGAAACTTACGCGATTTCTCAGCAAAAAATTCAGCCGTTTCATTGCAGCCAAATCTAGATTTCCTGCCGACTGTGCCTCAGCAGGGTAAGATTGTCGATTTAGTCAAGCGAGGACGCTTTGAGCGCTATTTGGCAGCGGCTGAGTCTCAGAATGACTACGACTATGTTTTGGTTGATAGTGCGCCTGTGAGCTTAACCAGCGAAACAGCATTGATGGCAACGATCGTGCCTTATGTGCTATTTGTCATACGTCCCGGCATCAGCGCTCGAAACGCGGTCAATGATAGTATCGAGCAGATGACGCAGCATCACGCCCGGTTAGTCGGATTGGTTCTCAATGGTGTGGAGTCTCAGAGCAACGCCTATTCGTATCGATCGAAGTTAGCCAATTACTCATAATCTACTGTCGCGTGTCGGTCTAGCTCAAAGCAAACGATGATTCCCAGTTTTATCGCTGCAAATTTAAGTCATACACCCTCGATCGTGACTCAAATCGATCGAGCTAAATCGATGCGTCAAGAAAGCATTACCGCGACGGTAAATTGGAACATGGTTCAAGGAACGACGACAAGGCTAGGCTTTGGCTTAAATGCTTTTCAAGGCTTTCGACCCGCAAGCTTTAACAGTGCTGCTTACCGAAGCAATATGGCATTGATAAAACCTGGGTTCATCCGATTTCACAATGGGAGTGCGCTGCAAGATTCAAGTGTGCCTGATGGACTCATCGATCGCCGTCGTAGAACTTGGGATGCGAATAAAGTAAAATCTGCCTTGTCTGCTTCGGTGACTACATTTGGGCAAGACCAACCGCAGCGAATGATTAACATTCCAACCTGGGCAGATTGGATGGATGCGGATCG
>JALOOO010000123.1 GCA_025454375.1 Leptolyngbya sp. Prado105
GAACGATCGATAGCTGGATTTTGTGGAATCTTACAGGCGGCAAGGTTCACGCAACGGATCATAGTAATGCCAGCCGAACTTTGTTGATGAATCTGAAGACTTGCGAATGGGATCAAAGCTTGCTGGATTTATTTGGAATTCCGGCTCATATTCTGCCAAAGATTCAGCCGAGTTTAAGTCATTTTGGTGAATTTAATGGAATTCCTATCACTGCAATTTTAGGGGATCAGCAAGCCGCACTCTTTGGGCAAGGCTGCGATCGACCTGGACTGATGAAATGTACTTACGGAACTGGAACCTTTCTCGTGGCGCACACAGGTGCGGAAATTATGAGAAGCGATCAGCAACTCATTTCGACGATCGCTTGGACAGATTCCAATGTGAGTGGCTATGCCATTGAAGGTAGTATGTTTACTAGCGGAGCTTGTATTCAATGGTTAAGAGACGGTTTGAAGCTGATTTCGACTGCACAGGAGACAGAAGCGATCGCGCAACAAGTTCCTGATAACGGTGGAGTTTACTTTGTCCCTGCTTTAAGTGGACTCGGCACACCGCATTGGGATATGAGTGCGCGCGGTGCATTTCTTGGGATTACTCGTGGCGCACAGAGAGAACATATGGTGCGCGCAGTGTTAGAAGCGATCGCGTTTCAAGTCAAAGAAGTCGTAGACGAAATTGAGCAATACAGCCCGATTCCAATTCAAAAATTAGCGGTGGATGGAGGAGCTTGCGAGAATGATTTCTTGATGCAGTTTCAGGCAGATGTTTTGGGAATTGCGATCGAGCGTCCCACAATTCGGGATACTACTGTCCAGGGAGTTGCTTTTGCAGCAGGACTCTCAGCCGGAATATGGAATAGCTATGATCAACTCGTCGAGGCACGGACTATTGATAGAGTCTTTGAACCGAGTGGATCAGACCGAATTCAAGCAGATTTTAAAACTTGGCAGAATGCAGTCGATCGCGTCAAAAACTGGAATGCTTAGTTTTCCAAATTTTGGGAGACTTGACAGACGATATCGACATCGACTTGAAGCTCAGCCGCAACCTGCTCAACAGATAATCCAAGTTTCAAGAGTGCCGGAACAGCATTAGACAAAACTTCCTGTCTTCCCTCCTGTCTTCCCTCCTGTCTTCCCTCCTGTTTCCCTTGTTGCAGAACTTCTGCTTTCCACTGTTCGTATAAAGGAGATAAAGTCATAATCAGCCCTCTCTGATCTCTATTCAAATTGTGCCGTGCTTGTAGGGCGGTTCGCAAGTTTGATAGTCTTTCTAGTACGTGATTGCGAAATGGATGACTTGAAGGAAGTCGCATTAATTCTGAAATGGCTTGATCTTGAACGCGATCGCGTTCAAGATCAAGCCGCAACCATAATGTGTCTAAATGAACTTCCAGTTCATTAATCGCGATCAATCCAATCCGTTGTTCTCGGGGCAAAAAATATACGCCTGACGACCAGATTAAATCCTCTACGGCTGAAAATCCTTGAAGGACTTTTGGTGAAATGGCTGGAGAAAGGAGCCACAATCGGGGACGATCGGCAGTGGATAGGCGAATTTTCTCACTCTTGGCTTTACGAAACAGTTCGAGTCGGACATCGTTGAGCTTGCTTTGGCAATCCAAAATATGATCAACTTGGATTCGATTGCGAAAAGGTTCAAGCAGGCATCGGGTTTCAACCATGCGTCCGAGAAGTCCAAGCGATCGCGAAGTTCTAAATTTAGCAGGATCGGGTTCAAACCAAACATCGACTTGTCGAACTTCGCTCGTGATTTCCCGACTGGTTTCGGCTGTGCCAAAAGGTTCTAAGAAGCCCGCTAAGCAGAGTTTGGCAAATTGATCGTGAGGAGTTCGAGTCATTGCCCTAATTTATCATTAGTTGAAAAAATAGAAATCGGGTAAACATAGAGAAAATTCTGAAAGCCAAAATGTCTTACTGTTCGATCGCTGAATTTCCCCTAGTTTTGGCGGGTCCAATCTTGCGACACACGACTGCTCAAAGTGTCACCGTTTGGATTGCTTTGCAGCAGGCTTGTACGGTTGAATTAGAAATTTTTAAACCCGATGCGATCGATCACTGCCTCTTCAATGCAAGACGCGCCACCGTCGCACTCGGTGAATTTCTGCATGTAGTTGCAGTAACGGCTCAGACCGCCCTTGAACCGAATCAAATCTATGCCTATGATTTGCGCTTCCAGTTTGAGCAAGGGGACTGTTCGCTGGCAGCAGGACTCGTCAGCGAACGCTTTCCCGAAATCAATCTCAGCTACTTCGATCACGGAAAACCAACCTTCATCCTGCCGCCGAATCGCATCGAAGACCTAAAACTCGTACATGGCTCCTGTCGAAAACCGCATGGACATGGGATTGATGCGTTACCAATTTTAGATAGCTTGCTGGAGAAAACAGCCGGAAAAATGTGCGATCGACCGCATCAGTTATTTCTAACGGGCGATCAAATCTATGGAGATGATGTCTCTGAATGCTTCTTAAATGCTGCAACAATCCTTGGAGACAGCTTACTCGGATGGCAGGAAAAATTGCCGCTCAAGTCAAGCTACTTTACTTCCTCAGAACTAAAACCTGGAGAACGGGGAAAAATCGCGACCCGACAAGCAGGTTTTACAGGAGGATTCGGAGACAAACGCGCTAAAGTCGAAAGCCATCTCTTTAGCTTGAGTGAATACTCCGCTGCATATTTGCTCAGTTGGTCACAAATTGGCTGGGCAATCTATCCGCCAGCAGCAGAGCAATTGCAGCAGTTCGTTCACACGCTTTGGCAAGTGCGACGAGCGTTGGCGAATATTCCGACTTATATGATCTTTGATGATCATGAGGTTACTGATGATTGGAACTTAAATCAAGTCTGGTGTCTGAGAGTTTTAGGTCGATCGCTGGGTCGTCGCGTGGTTCAAAATGCGCTCCTTGCCTATGCGATATTTCAGGCTTGGGGAAATACACCCGCACGATTTGAATCAGGACAATCTGGAGCAAAGCTGTTAACTGCGGCTGAAAAATGGTCAGCCTCTCAGGGAAGCGATCGCCTCGCGCTAGAAAAAATCGCAAAGCTCGTGGGAATGCCTCCTCAAGATCCAAAAACTGGACGACCAAAATTTGTCCGAGACGGAGCGGTGAATATTCTCGATCGACACGCTGATGCTCTGACCTGGCATTTTACGATTCGCAGCCAGTGCCACGAAGTAATTGTGCTAGATACTCGAACTTGGCGCGGCTATCCGTTGGAGCATGATTATGTCTCGCACAAGATCGCACCCCCAAGATTGCTCTCTCCAACTGCTATCGCTCAACAACTCTCAGAACTTCAGCCTTCAGACAATTTGACCCCGTTCGTGATCGCTCCAACAAATCTCTTCGGGCTAAGAGTGATCGATTGGATTCATCATTGGCAATTGCGCAAGAAAAAAGTCTTTGCAACCGATGTCGGAGATGCTTGGAATGTCAATACCGATGCGCTGGCTGAATTGCTCACAAAACTATTTGCCCTCAAAAGCTCGATCGTCGTTCTCTCTGGCGATATTCATTACAGTTCAACGATTCGTCTCACGTATCAAGTGCCCGCTTCGCCGCCCGGTGTGTTAATTCAACTGACCAGCAGCGCCATGAAAAATGAGGAGCTAATCACTCGAATCATTCACACGCGCCTAAAACACTGGCTGCTTCCCGAACCGAATCGCAAATGGTACGGCTGGAACCATCCCCCCCGCATGATCGAGCGCTCTAAAGCGATCGCTTCACCCGATTGGATGTGCGAACTGAAGTGGATTCCCAGATGCGAGGCAGAACATTCGGATTTAAGCCTCGATCGCTTTCCGGTTCAAAAACGTCTGTTTCGTTTCAGTCCCTTCAAATTCTGGACTTGGAAATGGTTTCAAGATGGACGCGAAATTGTCGGCGTGAATAATCTTGCAGTCGTCAGCTTTATTCGTGAAGACTCAACTTTAGACATCATTCACACCCTGTATTGGTTCTCCTCTTGGCGACCGCTCGAAATCGTAAAAAGTCGTTTTGCTCGATCAACCCTCTAAAATGTAGGCATTCCGTAACTTGCTTTTTGGCTATGCCTGAATCATTTTCAACCTGTATTCAGACTTTGGGACTCGATCGAATTGAGCGGCATGTATTGATTTGTGCTGACCAGACGAAACCGCTTTGCTGCGACAAAGAAACCAGCATCAAGGCATGGAATTACCTCAAGAAAAGACTCCAGGAACTCAAGCTAGACAAGCCTACTGAGGATTCTGGATGTATCTTTCGCACGAAAGCCAACTGCCTCAGAGTCTGCGATCGAGGTCCCATTTTGGTCGTGTATCCCGATGGCGTTTGGTATCATTCTGCGACTCCAGAGGTGATCGAACGGATTATTCAAGAACATCTGATTGGCAATCAAATTGTCGAAGAGTTTGCCTTCTTGAGACATCCACTCCCAGATGCAAAAAGTAAATTAGAAAAACAAGTCGATCGTATTGTTTCTAACTAAAATCAAAGTCATTCTCTATTAGAGTGAAAATCAATAAAGTCTAAGTAAATTCGCACTTTACAATCCTCAAAACCTATGACTCCCTCGTAACTTCTGTCTTTGTTTAAACATTGCAAAAATGCGTTTGTAGCTAATAAGGAGGATACGTAAAATCTCGGTGTTCGACGAACTTAAAACTCGATCTGAAAAAAGTTTAACTTCTTGACGAGTCGGATATAATGACACGTGACCTATAGACAAAAATCTGGATTCTTCCAGTTCACGAGTTTAAATCGTGAATGGGTAGTTCAGATACACAAGTACATTACAAGTACGTTTGAGCCAGAATGCGTGGATCTAATGTCTTAGATTCCGTAGAAAAGCTTAGTCATGAAGTCGATTTGTGTAAACGTTGATTTAGATTCAGGCAGAGCGAGTAGCACAGCATGAAGGAAACCAGTTCAGGGAATCACAGACGATTACTGCTGATTGATGATGACCCTAACCTAATTCTGTTGGTTAAAGATTATCTGGAGTTCCGGGGATACGAAGTCGTGACCGCAGAAAATGGGCGGGAAGCGCTGGAGGTCTTGGAACAAGATGTGCCAGATATGATCATTTGCGATGTGATGATGCCGGAGATGGACGGCTATCAACTCGTGAGCAATATTCGTCAAGATCCCAAAACAAGCTGGATTCCAGTGTTGTTCTTGTCTGCGAAGGGTCAAAGCCAAGATCGCGTTAAGGGTCTGAATATTGGCGCAGATGTGTACATGGTGAAGCCGTTTGAGCCAGAGGAACTTGTGGCGCAAGTGGAGTCTTCGCTGAAGCAAGCATCTCGGTTGATTCAGCATAAGGATGCCAAAGGTGGCGAGAATGCACCGAAGATTCAGGTTCCCTTTGATGTGGAACTGACTCCGACTGAATTAAGGGTGGTTCAGTTTGTGGCGCGTGGGATGGCGAATCGTGAGATCGCTGAAGAATTAAATGTGAGCCAGAGAACGATCGAGTCGCATGTCAGTAATATGCTCGGTAAGACCGGATTGCATAATCGGACTGAGCTAGCTCGTTGGGCGATCGAGAATAGCATGGCTTAGCGTATGACGAGTTTAGTTAAAGGGCGATCGATAAATTTGTCGATCGCCTTTTTTCTGATGACGCTCTATCATTGATCGGTGCGGTTCTCTTGAAGGGCTTTTTGGAGGAGCGATTGAACTTTCTTTGAACCCTCCGTCCTAGGATGGCTTCCCTCTAGCTGGGTAGACAGTATTGGCAATGCTTGCAGGGAAAGGATTTTGCCTCGCGAAAGCGCCCTTTCGCAATGATTTTGGGCACACTAAGCAAAGATTGGACGACTACTTGGCGTTAAATGCAATGCTTCACCTGTCAAACGACGCGATCATTTTTTTTCGTCCAACTCAGATCGTCGTGAAATAGCATTCTAACGTGGCATTGGTAATGCACCTGGTAAATAAGGTTGTGCGATCGCAGGTTTGACGCGATCGCATTTTTATTGAACGGTCTGAAGCTTCTGGATCTGCTGAGTAAAGTAATCCACTCGGTAGTTAATTTGCTTTGCAACTTCTAATCCTTGCTGAAACGCCTTTGCCGCCTCCGCAGGCGCATTTCGTTGCAGTTGAATCTGACCAATCTGATCAAACGCATCCATTACACCATAGGTGTCATACGCCTGCTGCTGCACTCCAGCAAGATAGTTATACACTTGCAGCGCGGCATCTAATCGATTATTCGATCGATACAACAGACCCAATTTTCTCAAAGCATCACTCGCATAAGCGAACTGTCCCAAAGGCTGCGCAAGCTGAAACGCATCCTGATAAACTTTCTCTGCCGCCTCAAACTGCTGACTGGCAACAAAATTATCTCCTTGCTTAATCTTCAAAGCGGCAACTAATATCGCTTGAGCCGGATTCTTCTGATAAATCTCAATCAACTGCTGCTGATAGGTCACCGCTTGAGTCGGTTGCTTCGCTTGTTCGTGAGTGTAAGCAAGCTGAACGAGATTTGCCACAACGTTTGCATTGTCATTGCGCGATCGAGCTAACTTCAAAAGCTCCTCATATGTTGCGATCGCGGGTGGGTAATCGAACCAACTTAAATGCAGTTGTCCAATCGTGTTAAGTAAATTTACTTCTGCTACAACATCTTTTCGGGTTCGAGCTTCTTGCAACATTTGCTGATACACATTCAAAGCCAGTCCAGGCGATCGCACTTGCTGAAACGCAATTCCTAAGGCGGGGAAGATTTGAGCGCGATCGGGCAAGGTCACCTGATTTTGTAGCGGTCTTTGCACTTGAGTCTGAATCGCCGACAAGCGATTTGTAATAAATCGAACTTGAGTATTGAGGTTCTGTCGCCAAGCAATGTCCCCAACTCGACCCAACGCTTGCACTTCTTCTAAAAATCCAAGTGCGCGTCTGAGTCTTAGCTCTCGATTCCAGATCTCAAATGATCCAGGCACATCTCCAGCGCGTAATTTTGCGATCGCTTGAGTATTCAAGTCATCTAATGCCTTGCGTAACGTCTGGCGTTCTGGCTCTGATAAGGGGCGATTCAATCCTCCTGGCAGCAAGGGGTCAGGAGTTGTCAACTCAAGCGGATTGGGTAGGAATTTATCCGGCTGTTGAGGCTTTTTAGGGGGATCAGCCGCATTCACACTCAAGGCAACCGCACAGAACCCTGCAACGACTGCTCCACCTAACCTACGCCCACAAAATCTTGTCATAAATTTATCCCCAGAACCAGATCACCCTTCTCTACTAATAGAATTCCAGACTCTGGAAAAGTTTCAGTAAAAAAATGCGATTCTTCTAATAAAGCGTGAAAATTCTAATTTTCGCGCGTCGAAGATTGTCCAGTTAGGCTTAAGATTTGAACTGGACATTGGTGCGAAAATTAGAATCAGTGTTCTGACGAATTTATCCATTTGGTTTGGGCGAGGGATTCTGTGAGAGTTTTGGTCGTTGGTAATGGTGGGCGCGAACACGCCCTAGCGTGGAAATTCTTGCAGTCCCCACAAGTTCAGCAAGTGGTTTGTGTTCCTGGAAATGGCGGCACAGCTTCCCTGAAGAATTGCCGCAATTTGGCGCTTTCTGTGGATGATTTTGAAGGCATCGCTCGGTATGCCTTAGTCAACAATATCGGCATGATTGTGGTTGGTCCTGAATTGCCGCTGTCTCTTGGGATTACGGATTTTCTCAAGGCACAGGATTTAAAGGTCTTTGGTCCAACTCAGGAAGGGGCACAAATCGAGTCCAGTAAAGCTTGGGCAAAAGATTTGATGCGAGAAGCCGCAATTCCAACCGCACGGGCTGAAGTATTTACCGATGCCGATTCTGCGATCGTCTACATCCGCGCTCAAGGCGCACCTATCGTCATCAAAGCCGATGGACTTGCTGCTGGCAAAGGCGTAACCGTCGCCACTTCGCTCGAACAGGCAGAAAATGCAGTGACCGCTTGCTTCTCCGGTCAGTTCGGCAAGGCGGGCAGCCAGGTCGTGATCGAAGAATGCCTCCAGGGTCAAGAAGTCTCGATTCTAGCGGTCACTGACGGCTTAACGATTCGCCCCTTGTTGCCCGCTCAAGACCACAAGCGGATTGGCGAAAATGACACGGGTGAGAATACAGGTGGAATGGGCGCTTATGCGCCAGCACCCATTGCCACGCCAGAGATCATGCAGCGAATTCAGACCGAGATTCTAGAGCCAGCGATTCGAGCTTTGCGCGATCGCAACATCGATTATCGCGGGGTTCTCTATGCTGGATTAATGATCACCCCCGAAGGCGACCCGAAAGTGATCGAATTTAATTGTCGATTTGGCGATCCTGAAACGCAAGCTATTTTACCCTTGCTCGAAACGCCGCTCGAAAAACTGCTCTACGCCTGCACTCAGCGGAAGTTAGCAGACTTCCCCGAGATTGAATGGAAATCGGGAGCCGCAACCTGCGTTGTGATCGCTTCAGAAGGCTATCCCGGCAATCATCCAAAGGGATTGGCAGTGAGCGGAATTGCAGCCGCAGAAGAGACAGGTGCAGCAGTATTCCATGCCGGGACGCAAATGAAAAATAATCAAATCGTCACGGATGGAGGTCGTGTGTTTAGCGTGACGGCGATCGGCGAAACCTTTGATCAATCGATCGAGAATGCGTATCGAGGAGTCGAACGAATTCAATTCGAGGGCATGTACTATCGTCGCGACATTGCTTATCGAGTCAAAGGAAAATAGATTACGATTTCAGTCTTAGATCGGCTCACCGTAGCGATGACTCAACTCCTGAAAAACCCAAGATCCGTGCATTGTTTCTAGAGCAGGCACTTCGGATATTTCGAGGGGGTTGATAAGGAGCGCAAAAGTCGCAAATTCCCTAAACGCAGTAAGATTAAGAAAAATCAGGCGTGAAACAAACCTTTAAGTTTCTGTCTTTGTTCTTCATCTTCAAACTTTGCCTGTGTCCTCCTTAATCACACCCATTCGAGACGTTCTAAGACGCTGGTGGTCAGGATTTAGCCTCCAGACAAAGCTCATGGCAGCGGCGACTTTAGTCGTCTCGATCGTCATGAGCGGTCTAACTTTCTGGGCAGTCAATACGATTCAACTGGATGCCCGTATGAACGATACTCGCTTCGGCAGTGATTTGGGCTTGTTATTGGCTGCAAACGTCGCGCCTCTGGTGAATGAAGAAAATCGCACCGAACTGGCTCGATTCTCACATCGCTTCTACAGCAGCACTTCTAGCATTCGCTACATGCTCTATGCCGATGCGGATGGCAGTATTTTCTTCGGCATTCCCTTCTCTGATTCTGAAGTTCAGAACTCTCTAACGATTCAGCGCAAGATTCAACTGCCCGATGACTTTAATGAACGCACCGATCGCCCCATGGTGCGTCAGCATCTCACGCCTGATGGTGAAGTCACAGATGTGTTTGTGCCGTTGATGTTTGAAAATAAATATCTGGGCGTTTTGGCAATTGGCACGAATCCGAATCCCACGGTTGTCACGTCATCGCATTTGACGCGAGATGTAACGATCGCAGTTTTTGTCTCGATTTGGGTGATGGTAATTTTGGGTGCAGTTTTCAATGCGCTGCAAATTACGAAGCCGATTCGAGAACTGGTGACAGGTGTAAGAAACATCGCCAAAGGGAATTTCAAACAGCGAGTCGAACTTCCGGTCGGCGCAGGGGTCGAGTTGAGCGAATTGATTGCCAGCTTTAACGACATGGCAGAACGACTAGAGCGCTATGAAGAACAGAACATTGAAGAATTAACCGCCGAGAAAGCGAAGCTCGAAACCTTGATTTCGACGATCGCGGATGGAGCCGTGCTTCTAGATGTAGAGATGCAGATCGTGCTGGCGAATCCTACTGCCCGCAGAATTTTTGGCTGGGATAGTCGAGCGATCGAGGGTGAAAATGCAATGTACCTCTTCCCCGGCGCGGTTCAGGTTGAATTGACTCGCCCATTATTTCAAATGGCACGCGGGGAATTGCGAGAAGAAGCAGAATTTCGGATTACCGCGATCGAGCCAAATAATCGCACGATTCGAGTGCTGCTGAATGCTGTCGTTGATCCCGTGCGAGACAACGTAAAAGGCATTGCTGTGACCGTGCAGGACATCACGCGAGAAGTCGAACTCAATGAAGCAAAGAGTCAATTTATCAGCAATGTCTCTCACGAACTGAGAACGCCGCTGTTTAATATCAAATCGTTCATTGAAACGCTTTATGAATACGGTGAAGAACTCAGCGAAACTCAGAAACTTGAATTTTTAGAAACGGCGAATCGAGAAACCGATCGCTTAACTCGGCTGGTGAATGATGTTCTAGATTTGTCTCGCCTCGAATCCTGCAAGATCTACCAATTTGAAGCGATCGATCTCGTTCAACCGATTGAGCAAATTCTCAGAACCTATCAGCTTAACGCGAAAGACAAAGGCATCGAATTAATTCAAGAGATTGAACCCGGTTTACCGCCTGTGTTTGGACATTACGATCTGCTGCTGCAAGTCTTTGCAAACCTAGTCGGCAACTCGCTGAAATTTACTGAAGCAGGCGGAAAAGTCGCAATCCGAGCTTACTCGCTGCAATCGCATCAAGACCAAGTTCAGCAGTTTGTCAGAGTCGAAATTTGTGATACTGGAATCGGGATCGATTGCGCCGACCAAGCGGCAATTTTTGATCGCTTCTTCCGCGTTGAGAACCGGGTCCATACCTTAGAAGGGACGGGATTAGGATTGTCGATCGTCAAGAATATTATTGAACGTCATCGCAGTCACGTTCGCTTGGTCAGCGAAGTCGGTTGTGGGACAACGTTCTGGTTTGATTTGGTTGTATTTCAGGAGAACCCTGAACCCTCAGATCTGACGGTCACACTCGATAATCCGATGTTGGTAGAAGCACAGCCTGGTTAGTTTAGACTTTCAAGAAACTGTAAATCGTCTGAGTTGAAAGCAACTCACAGACCGTTGATGGTAGACGATGCAGCGGGAAAGTCTGACGATCGAGTTGAACCTGAAGTCCAACGAGCGGATCACTTCCCGGCGAGACGAGAAACTCCATCTTGTCGAGAGACAGACCCATCACAATCTGATCGAGCATGTCAGCAATCGAAGTCGTAAACGGATGCTGTGTTGACTCGTACCAGTCCGCATCCTCCACAATCTCATGCTCAAATCCTAAGTTGATGATCAAAGACGATCGATCAAACAGCGCTAACGCCATCGGTCGAGTTTCTTCCTGCAACATCAGATCATGAGTTTTTGCGACATGCCGCAATTTTTCTAGTAGAGTATAGCGCTCCGTGACAGAGTTCAAATCATCCCGTAAGTGAATCGAAACGGTCGCTAAATAGGTGCGAAGAAATAAGTGCCCTAACTTTTCTGCTTTGGTTGCAAGATAGCTAGAGTTGTAAGTCGTCGCCTCCGTCAAGAGCGGCACGCGATCGACCATTTCAAGTCCATAGCCCTTTAGACCTGCAATCTTACGCGGATTGTTTGTGATTAGACGAATCTGTTTGACCCCCAGATCATTCAAGATCTGAGCGCCCACTCCGTAATCGCGCAAATCTGCTGGGAAGCCCAGCTTTTCATTCGCCTCAACGGTATCAAGTCCAATATCTTGCAGCGAGTAGGCTTTTAGCTTATTCACTAAGCCAATGCCCCGCCCTTCCTGCCGTAGATAAACAACGACTCCAGACCCGTTATGCTCAATCATTTTCAGGGCAGCTTCAAGCTGTACCCGGCAATCACACCGCAATGATCCCAATGAATCGCCCGTCAAGCATTCTGAATGGACGCGCACCATCACAGGCTGACTTGGAAACTCAGCGGGATCTCCCTTGACGATCGCGACATGTTCTGTATTGTCGAGCAGGTTGCGATAGCCATAAATCTTAAAGTGCCCAAATTGAGAGGGCAAATCAGCAACCGTTTCGCGATGCACGAATCGCTCATGCTTCAGCCGATAGCTAATTAGATCTGCAATGCTAATGATTTTGAGGTCATGCTCGCGCGAGTAATCGATTAATTGAGGCAACCGCGCCATCGACCCATCTGGATTCTGAATTTCACAGATGACCCCTGCTGGATATAAACCTGCCAGCAGAGATAAATCGACCGCTGCCTCAGTATGTCCTGCACGTTTAAGGACACCGCCGCTGCGGGCACGGATCGGGAAAATGTGTCCTGGGCGACGTAAATCAGTGGGACGAGTTTCGGGATCAAGTACGGCTTGGATCGTTTTTGCGCGATCGTCGGCAGAAATCCCGGTCGTGACTCCGATGCGGGGCGACGCATCGATGCTGACAGTAAAAGCGGTCTGATTGGTATCCGTATTTTCTCGTACCATCAGCGGAATATCTAGCTCATCGAGCCGTTCTCCCGTCATGGCGAGACAGATGAGACCTCTAGCGTAAACTGCCATGAAGTTAATCATGTCAGCGGTGGCAAACTGCGCGGCGCAGATGACATCCCCTTCGTTCTCGCGGTTCTCATCATCGACAACAACGATCGCTTTTCCGACTTTCAGGTCGGCGAGGGCATCATCGATTGAATCGAAGGTGAACGGTTGGGTATAGATTGGTTGGGACGATTTAACAGAGAAGTTCAAGGCGACCACACCGTAAAGTTTCTTGAAGCGGACTTATCTTTGATTGTAATTCTTTTGACTACGGAACTTATCGTCTAATTGTAATTCTTTTTACGCGGAATGCTAGACAAGACGCAAGCATCACACGATACACTCCTTAAGAATCAATACGTAGTACATTGAGCAAATCCGCAAGATTTATGAGAAATGCAGTGAGTATTCACATTCATACCTTTCTAGAAGTCGTATCGAGTTAGGCAGTTCCGACGCAAGCGAAGCCATAGATTAGAGGGATGCGCTTGAGGGCTGAAATCGGTCGAGATCAGCTTTGAGAATTGCGCAATCGGCATTACAATGCAGCAAACATTAAGGTGATTCACAGAAGGTCGTAGGCTATGGGTGATTCAGAACGGGTCTCCGTGGGGATTGTAGGCGCATCAGGTTACGGAGGAGTTCAACTCGTTCGCCTGCTGCTGGATCATCCACGTTTGGAATTGGCTTATTTAGGGGGAGATAGCACCGCTGGACAAGATTTCTCTACTCAGTATCCGCATCTTTTTTATGCGGTGCAACAGCAGATCGAAGCAATTGATCTCGATAAAATTGCTGAACGGTGTGATGTTGTTTTTCTTTCTCTGCCAAATGGTTTGGCACTGAAAATGGCTCCGACTTTGATTGAGCGGGGCTGTAAAGTTTTGGATTTGTCTGCTGACTATCGGTTTTCAGATTTGGGTGTTTATAAGCAGTGGTATGGGGGCGATCGCTCAGATTACGCGGTGGCTGAAACGTCGGTCTATGGGCTACCGGAGTTGTATCGCGATCGCATTGCTCAGGCAAATTTAGTCGGTTGTCCAGGTTGCTATCCAACGGCGAGTTTATTGGCGTTGTCTCCTTTGCTGAAGCAGGGTTTAGTTGATCCGGGGACAGCGATCATTGATGCGAAGTCTGGTACTTCGGGTGGGGGGCGAGTTCCGAAGACGAGCTTTTTACTTGCTGAGGCGGACAATTCGCTGGGTGCTTATGGGGTGGCGCGGCATCGTCATACGCCGGAGATTGAGCAGGTTTGCAGCGATTTGACGGGGCATGATGTGTTAGTTCAGTTCACGCCGCATTTGATCCCCATGGTGCGCGGAATTTTATCAACGGTGTACGCGACATTGCGCGACCCAGGATTAGTGCGGGATGATTTGCTGACAATTTATGGGGCGTTTTATCGATCGTCGCCTTGGGTGAAGTTGTTGCCGAGTGGAACGTACCCGCAGACAAAATGGGCTTGTGGAACGAATCTTTGCTATATCGGGATTGAGGTGGATCAAAGGACTGGGCGCGTGATCGTGATGAGTGCGATCGATAATTTGCTCAAGGGTCAAGCGGGTCAGGCGGTGCAATGTCTTAACATCATGATGGGTTGGGATGAAACATTGGGCTTGCCGAAATATAGTTTTTATCCGTAATTTTTGGATATTGGATTGGATCGCGTTATGGGCAATCGGAATTGCGTTTGAACAAACGATCGTGTCCCGGATCATACAATCGCGATCGCGCCTCCAAATTAATTCCATGAGAACTATAGGGAACGGTTGCCGCATTCAAAGCCGGACTAATCACATAGAGCGTTGTTCGGAGCAAATTTTCTTTCTGAGTAGCTTCTGCCATTTGACTCAATGGAACTAATCGAATTTTTTCATCCTCCCAACCGAGTCGAAAACAAATTGCAACAGGCATATCGGTTGGATAGTGTTGCAGCAGCTTTTGTTGTGCAGTTTCGACATGTCGAGCGCTGAGGTAGAGGCAAAGAGTCGATCGATGTGCTGCTAAGGAAGAAAGTTCTTCAGCATCTGGAACCTGAGTCCGTCCGCTCATCCGAGTGAGAATAATTGATTGCACTAAGCCTGGAACTGTGAATTCAACCCGCAAGCGAGCAGCAGCTAACTGATAAGCACTGATCCCTGGAACGATCTCAAACGGAATATCAGCATCAAACAGCGCTTGCATCTGTTCTTGAATGGCACTGTAAAGGCAGGGATCGCCTGAGTGAAGCCGAACGACAGATTTACTCGATCGCACTCGATCGATCAAAATCGGCAAAATTTCCTCTAACGTCTTCTCGGCGGTCGGAATGACTTCAGCGTCAGGGCGCACCCCGTCAAGAATCTGAGGCGGCACTAAGGAGTCAGCAAATACAATAACATCTGCTTTTGCTAGCAGTTTTTGAGCTTTTACGGTGAGCAAGTCCGGATCTCCAGGACCTGCGCCGACGATGTAAACGGCTGGTGAAAGAGGAGATTCGATCGACATCTTGACCTTTGATTCGCGACTTCAGCCTAAATTCTCGAAATTCTCAACGTCCTTCAGAATTGAGGAATTTAGGGAAAAATTGGGGGATTTAGGGGGCGAACCCCGCTCAATGAAGCAAAAATTTTGTTTTCAAGTTTTCCGGATCGGCTCTGTTCGCTGAAGGAAACAGCAATGGTAGATGCACCCTGACTTAACTCCCTGGAGGATATTCCTCTAGGGTTTTTTCTTATCGAGAGGGTTGCGAATCTGGGTTCGGATCATCCACGACATCGGGGAGCGATCGCTTCAATCCATACAGCCAAATCAGACCCACGATCCCGATCGCCATGCCAACCAAACTGACCACCTGAGCCATTCTCAAAAAGCCCAACATTAAGCTATCGGTTCTCAGCCCTTCAATCCAAACTCGTCCCGCACTATAAGCAACCAGGTATGTTAAAAATAGCGTTCCAACTTTCAGCCTGCGCCCCTGGAAAAACAAGAACATGAGTAGCGCAAAAACGCCTAAATTCCAGAGCGATTCATACAAAAAAGTTGGGTGATAGTACGCCACATTTTCCAAGCCAATCGGACGACGATCAGGGGGGATAAATAGCTTCCAGGGTAAATCTGTTGGACTGCCAAACGCTTCAGAATTAAAGAAATTTCCCCACCGCCCGATCGCTTGCCCTAAAATCAGCGAAGGCGCAACTAAATCAGCGAGTTGCCAGAATGAAATCTTTTTCAATCGAGCAAAAATCAAAGCTGCGATCGTGCCGCCCAAAATGGCTCCATGAATCGCAATTCCTCCTTGCCAGATTGCAATAATCGC